>JBFKXH010000166.1:0-3836 GCA_041638175.1 Thermoplasmatota archaeon | reverse complement strand
CGCGGCCTTGCTTGGCGCTGCCGCCGGCCGAGTCACCCTCGACGATGTAGATCTCAGACAAGGCGGGGTCGCGGCTCTGGCAGTCTGCCAGCTTGCCAGGGAGGCCGCTGCCTTCCAGCACCGACTTGCGGCGGGTCAGGTCGCGAGCCTTGCGGGCCGCGTCGCGGGCGCGTTGCGCCAACGTCGCCTTCTCGATGAGGATCTTTGCGACGGCCGGGGTCTCTTCGAGGAACTCTGCGAGCTTCTCGTTGACGAGCTTCTCGACCATGCCGCGCACCTCGCTGTTGCCGAGCTTGGTCTTGGTCTGCCCTTCGAACTGGGGCTGGGGGATCTGCACGCTGATGATCGCCGTGATGCCTTCACGGCAGTCGTCGCCGCTGAGGCTTGCGTCGGCATCCTTGAGCAGATTGTTGCGCTTGGCGTAGTCGTTCAGGGTGCGGGTCAGGGCGGCCCGGAAACCGACCAGGTGGCTTCCACCTTCGTGGGTGTTGATGTTGTTGGCGAAGGTGAACACGGTCTCGTTGTAGTTGTCCGTGTACTGGATGGCGATCTCCGTGCGTACCTTGCCATCCTGCCCCTCGACGTGGATGACGTCCGGGTGCAGCACGTTACGGTTGCGGTTGACCCACGCGGCGAATTCCCGCAGGCCGCCTTCGTAGTGGTAGTTCTCTTCGACCGCTTCGTCGGGGCGCTCGTCGCGGAAACGGATGCTGACCCCTGCGTTCAGGAAAGCCAGCTCGCGAAGGCGGCTCTGCAGGGTCGTGAAATCATATTCCAGGGTCTCGAAGATGTCCGGGTCTGGCCAGAAGGTCACCGTGGTGCCGTTGTCATCCGCCTTGCCGAGCTCCTTGATGCCTCCTTGGGTCGCCCCGCGCTCGAACTCCATGGACACCGCCTTGCCGTCCCGGTGCACCTCAGCGACCAGTTTCTTGGAAAGGGCGTTCACGCAACTGACACCGACGCCGTGCAGGCCGCCGGATACCTTGTACGAGGATTCATCGAACTTGCCACCCGCGTGCAGCACGGTCATGACGACCTCCAGGGCCGGCTTCCCGTATTTTTCGTGCATGGCGATGGGGATGCCGCGGCCGTCGTCCTTGACCCGGATCGCATTGTCCGGCAGGATCGTCACTTCGATGTCCTTGCAATGGCCCGCCAGGGCTTCGTCGATGGAGTTGTCGACCACTTCGTAGACGAGGTGGTGAAGGCCTCGTTCATCGGTGGAGCCGATGTACATGGCGGGGCGCTTGCGCACCGCCTCGAGGCCTTCGAGGACCTGAATGGAGCTGGCATCATAGCCTGGGCTGGGTTCTGTCATGTTGCATCCCTGTTCGGGCCCAGCAGGACAGGTCGGATCGGACCGGTCGCTGCGCTGGGCTCGCGCGCATGTGTGCGTACGCGCGCGCGCGTATAAGGGCTTGGAATACCGCCCAGAAGGGCCGGAAATGCGGTTCTCAGGCCGTTTGGGTGGCTTCCAGGGCTTCCGACTCGTCTGCGTGGGCATCGGCCGTCTCTGGCTGATTTTCCGACGAAGGCGGGCTTTCCACCGCCGGCGGCGGGACCTGCACGGGGTCAAAGGTCTCGAGACCACGGGGCTTGTCCTTGGTGGGATCGATGCCCACCAGCTTGGCCATGGTCATGCGGATCTGATCCGGCGTCTGGGCATCCAGCCCGAAGTACTCGGGGAAAGCCTGGGTCGTGGAGATGATCTTGGTCTGCCCATCACGGCGCGTCTTCACCAGACCACGTTCCTTCAGTTCAGGAATGTGGTCGTAGACCTTGGAGCCGATCATGTCGCAGAGCTCGCTCTGCTTGATGGGCTGGTGGTAGGCGATCAACGCCAACGTCTTCAGCGTCTTTTGTGGGATCTCCATCTGTGCGAACTTGGCCGCCTTCTCGCTGGCCAGGCTCTTGACCTGCATGGCCCACTTGCCGCCTGCCTTGCCGATCTCCAAGACGGTGTCCCGGCCCAGGTATTCCTTGGCGAGCGCCTTCATGGCCTTGTCCACTTGGGTCCGGCTCAGTTCGGTGTCGTCCATGATCTCCTGGACGCTCAGGGGCCTTCCGGCGCTGAACAGGGCGGCTTCGACGATGTGCTGGGCTTTCATGCATCCTCCTTGGGCGTGATGTAGATCTCCCCGTACGGGAACTCCTCTTGGGTCGCGGTGACCCGTTGTTGCTTGATCAGGAAAAGTAGGGCATTGAACGTCTGGACGATGTCCATGGCGTCCTTTTCTACCAGATCCGAGAACGGGATCGGTGCGCTGGGGTGCTCCATGATGCGGTACCATGTCTCGGCGATCTCGGCATCGAGGTCCTCCTTGTGCATCATGCCGCCGACCTTGCCGCGCATCTTGCGCTTCAGGCTCAGTCGCGCATTGAGCTTGGATTGCTGCTCGACCTTCCGGATCTCCGCTTCCTCGTGTACCTCTTCGAAAGCGCCGATGAGTTCCATCAAGGTGACCCGGCGGTCTCCCTTGTGGCGGATCTTCTCATCGATGGGCGCCTTGGGTGCCATGCGGATCCTTTCGGTGTAATCCATCTCTTCGTCCGAGAAATCCCAATCCGGCATGTCGTCCCAATCCCAGGCCTCCTCTTCGACCACCGTCGCGCGGTCCACGACCTCGTCTGATTGGAGCTTCAAGACCGTCCAGGCCATCAAGATGATGCGGCCCGCCGTGACAAGGTCTACGCCGCGTTCCCGCGCCTCCTTCAGGTACAGTTCGGCGAACTTGGCAAGGTCCAGGTTCCAAGGATCCAAGTGCTCTTGGGTGACCAGTTCAAAGGCGATGGCGATGTCCCGATGGAAGTCATCCCGGATGGAGACGTGCTCCCCTTCCTCGCTGCCCTCCACCATGGAGATGAACTCGTTGATGCGGCTGCCGTCGTCGTCATCGTCGATCATGGCCTTGTGCCACAGCAAGTGGCGCACCACTTCGACCGTGTGGAGATCGACCTGGCGCGTGGGCTTCTGGTCCAAGGCCACCGCCCCGGGCACCAGCAGTTGTTCGCTCATTCCTTGACCTCGACGTCCACCATGCCCTTGATCGTCTCCTCAAGGCCTTTCTCGTCGTCGGTCTCCACGGTGCCGTCGGTCAAGACCACCTGGGCCTCTTCTTTCGGTTCGTCCCCTTGGTCCACGTCCTCGAGGCGGTTCAGGTCGAAATTGGCGATGATCTCCGACTGGCCCGGCGTACTTTGGGTGACCCCGTAGAGGGAGCTTGCTTCCTTCAGCGTGATCTTGCGCAGGCTCACCTGGATGAACTGGGCGAACCGGCTGTTGTCCTTGACCAGCTTGGCCAGCAGTTCCGAATTGACCGCATCCAGGTTCTGGTCCACCTCGTCCAGGTAATAGAACGGGCTGGGTTCGTAGAGTTGGATGGCGAAGATGAACGCCATGGAAGTCAGGCTCTTTTCGCCACCGCTGAGCGCGTCCAGGCGCGTGACCCGCTTGCCCATGGGCTGGGCCTTGAGGATCAATCCGCCCGCGAACGGATCTTCCGAGTTCTCCAGTTCCATGAGTGCCTTGCCGCCCATGCTGAGCCGTGCATACACCTGCGCGAAGTTCTCGTTGATCGCGACGAAGACCTCCTCCAAGGCCGCCTTCTTCTTGACCTGGATCTCCTCGACCAGGCGCTCCAGTTCCCGGCGTTGATCACGCAGGCGGTCCACCTCGTCCTTCAGGGTCTTCTGGCGCTCCGACTGGGCCTCGAATTCCTCCAGGGCGCGCATGTTGACAGCGCCCAGGCGCTCGACGGCCGCCTCCACGTTGCGAAGCCGCTTGCGGAGGGTCTCATAGTCATCGACCTCCATGTCGTCGGTGACCTCGACCGGGT
>JBFKXH010000165.1:0-3927 GCA_041638175.1 Thermoplasmatota archaeon | reverse complement strand
CATGATCGGCCGGCTTGGCGATGCCTTCCTTTCCGGCACCGGGGGAGTGGCTTCTACACCCGCACCAAGTGGAGGCTCGCCGCCGGCAAGCCCGCCGGCAAGTCCGCCGGCGACTCCGCCGACCACACCTCCGACGACCCCGCCGCCCTCGGTGGGCGTTCCTGCGCCGCCGACGCCGCCGGCTCCGACCGTTCCGGCGCCGACCACCGAGGCCATGGCCGAAGCCAACAAGGCCATCGCAGCCAGCCTCACGGTGAAGCGATCTGGGGACAACAATGAGCTCTCCTGGGAAGACGTCACGGGCGAGGCGGGCTACGAGGTGTCTGCCTCGGACAGTCCGTTCGTGGTCATCGCCACGCTCGCTGCGGATGCCACCAGCCACGTGCATGCAGGCAACAAGACCACGAAGTACATCGTGACGGCGTTCTATTCGGATGGTGCCGGTGGCTTCGTCGGCAAGGTCGGCGCACTCAACGCCGATGGCCTGCCTGACGTGCCTGGCATCGACGAGATCGAGCCCGCCGAGGTGCCGGTCAAGAAGAAGGCCGTGCCGGCGCCGAGCCTGGTGTTCCTGCTAGCGGGGCTTGGCATCGCGTTGCTGGTACGTCGTCAGTAGCCCAGAACGGTCACGCCCAGCGGGCGGTAATCTGCTTCGTTTCGTGTCACGACGACCGTGTCATGGAGCCATGCCCAGCCCGCGATCCAGAAGTCCGCAACGCGGATCTTGGCGCCGGTCTTGCGTAGACGCCGTCGTTGCTTGGCAAGCTCCAAGGCCCAGGCCACGTCCGTGTCGGCGATCGTGAAGGACGAAGCGATCGCTTCCAATGCACCGGCCTGGTCTTCGAAGCCCGTCATGAACTCGACGACGACGATGGAGGGAACGTAGAGGGTCTCGTGTTGGATGGAATCAAGGAGCCGTTGTGCGTCCGGGTCTTGCTGTTGCAAGGCGATCAAGAAGTCCGTATCGAGGACCGGCATCTATGCGACCGTCGGATCGCCGCGGTCGATGGCATCACGCCAGTCCTCTGGACTCAGCGTCGGCTTGGGCAACAGGGCGGAGAATCGCGTCGGATCCTTGGCTTGATCCAAGAGCCGCTCAATGGCCATGCTGAAGCTCTCCCCCGGGCGCCGGTTGCGCCGCAGCCGCGCATACGTGGCCTCTGCCAAGGCGACCTGCTTCGTCATGGACTACAATAGTAGTGCAATAGTCTTAGCTCTTGCGCAGGTAGTCCTTCAACCCGCGGATCTCCTTGATCTCGCTCGGGTCGACGCCGCGTAGCATGGCACAGTAGAACGAAACATAATCCAGGAATTGGATGGCGCGCGCCTGCTCCACCACGTGGTCTCCAAACCCATCGATGGCACGGAACACGTGGTGGTGCCAATTGATGCCCCACTCCTTGTACTTCTGATACATGAACCGCAAGCGCTTCTCGATCTCCGGGTTCTGGTTGGCGTGACTGAGCGCCATCACCGTGAAGTGCTCCCGGTTCGGGTCGCCACCCCAACCGGTCAGGTCATTGTGGTTGCATTCGGGCACCAAGTCCACGTCAGCGATCTTCTTGGCATTCTCATTGAGCATGCCCCGGAAATGAAGACCCACTCCATAGAACGCCGGTGTGGCATAGATCTGCGGGATCTTCTCATGCAACAGACGGGCCGCCTTCTTGGCTTCATTGCGCTCCTCGGGCACGGCAGGCCCACACAGCGAATCGACGAGCTTGGTCGCCTCCACGCATCGATCCACCGGCACGGCCTCATTGAGCAACTCGGACCCCTCCAAGAAGCCAAGGATCGAAAACCACGCAAAACCCAACGCAGCACGGGGCTGGTAGCCCGTGGGCTGTCCCACGGTGCGATCCGCGATGCCCGCCAAGGCACCTCCCGTCGTGAACGCCGTCACATCCACCCCCCGCTCCTTCGAGGTCCTCGCCACGGACAGCGTCTCTTCGGTGTCCCCCGAATACGACACCGCCAAGGTCTGCCAGCCTTTGCGCACATGATGCGGGAACTGGTAGTGCTTGACGATCGAGAACGGCATGTCAAGAGCCCGCGTGGCCGCGTCCTTGACCAAGTTGCTGCTCACGCCGCTAAAACCCATGCCCGCAAACAGGATGCCGTCGGCGCGCAACGGCTCCGCCGCAGCAAGACCCGCCGCGTGCCCATCCGACAGGAGGGAATGCTTCTCTTGGATGGCGCCCAGGAACCCCTGGGTATCCAGGGGAAAGTCGCCGCCGTCCAGGTCCATGCCACCGCCAAGCCCGGCCCCCCTTTTGCCCTTTGCGAGCGCCGCTGCGCCACTTGCCACTCTTTATATTCTTCTTGAACCACTCCCCTTAGGCGTAGCCATGGCTCGTGACGAACAAATCCACAAGCGCAACGCGTTGGTCCTCCCCGGGGGCCTCCTCTTGTTCTACAGCTTCATTGCCATCATCTACGCGGAGGCCCTGCGCCCCGACTCGGATTTCTGTCCCGATGGCAGTTGGGTGCTCATCAATTCCGTCTGTTACACGGTCTGGAAACTGGTTCTGCCCATCATGCTCGTCGGAGCCGGCCTCGTCGTCGGTGGCCTCGTCGGCATGCGCGGCGAACCAGAACGCCTCGAACAACGCCTGTACCACGGCACAGGGAGCCACTTCCTGCTGGCCCTCCTCATCAGCCTGGTCGTCGTACCCGTCTTGGCTCTCTTGATCCAACTCATCCGGCAACGAAGCCTCGACACGGTCTTCGTCGTCGACTTCTACGACGTGGCGTTCAAGCACACCTTCCTTCTCACCATCGCGATCCTTCTGGGACTCATGATGCTGCTACCCTACCTCATCGGCTACGTAGGCACCATCATGCGCCGCGATGACTTCCTGCGCGCCGCCCAAGCGCTTGCCGAAGGCGAAGAGGAAGAACCCATCGAAGAAGAGATCGAAGAGGAAGAAGAACCCCAATGGCCCGCCAGTCGGGCCCAAGAAGGCGAATGGGCCCCCGTGGCAGAAGCCGCCCCCGCAGACGAGGAATCCACCTGGCAACCCATCGAGGAGCCCGTCGAGGAGCCCGTCGAGGAGCAGGTCGAGGAAGAGCTCGTCGAGGTCGTCGAAGAACCCGACGAGATCCCCCCCGCCGAACTTGCATGGGAAGACGACGTCGAGCCGGAAGGCGCGCCCTTCTACTACGGCTACAAGGGCGGCGAAATGGACGTCGAAGAACTGGAAGGCATCGGCCCGAAGTACGCCGCCAAACTCAAAGAACTCGGCGTCCACACCACGGCCCGCCTACGCGCCGAAGACACAGACACGTTGGCCGATCGCCTGGGCGTGAGTGAAAACCACGTCACCAATTGGCAACGCATGGCCGAACTCGTCGCAGTCAAAGGCGTCGGCCCCCAATACGCGGAGGTCATGGTCCGGGCAGGCATCGAAGGCATCCCCGAATTGAAGCGAAGGAGTGCCGCCCGCATGGCCAAGCAGATCAACGACTACCTCGAGACCCTGGACGTCAACGTCCTCGGCAACGCCATCACCGAAGCACGCGTGCTGAGCTGGCAAGAGGAAGCCAAAGGGATGCGCAAGGTCCGCATGGACGTGCCGGAGTACTAGGTCGTCCGGTAGTACTTGCGCCGGCCCGCGTGGCGGAACTCGACGAGGCCGCCATCGACGAGACGTTGCAGCCGATGCTGGGTCGTGCTGCGACTCCAGCCCCATTCGGCATTGGCCTCAGGCCAGCGCAGGTTTCCTTGACATCAAAACAGGGACTTCATCCCACTCCAAGGGTAGCGCGCATACCACTTTTTCCGAGGAATTTTCCCGGGGATTGCCTAGAACATCGAACTCGATCGCGAGGTTGGGCCGTGCCCGGGTCGACATTCTTGGCACGTCAACCCGCAAAAGGACCATTGAGCGCGGGTGCATTTCGACGAAATTGACAGGGTGTCTAGAT
>JBFKXH010000164.1:0-3969 GCA_041638175.1 Thermoplasmatota archaeon | reverse complement strand
TGGCGATGAGCAGGCGCTTGATCGATTCGTGGTTGCACGCCTGCGGGCCGTCCCGGACGCCTACTGTGTCGCACAACCTGCCCAGGACCGCGGGGTCGCTGATGTCCTGACCATCCCGGAAGTGGGCCAAGAAGACCGCTTCCATCCAGGCCGCCTCCAATGCTGGCCCGCCCTGGTCGGCGATGAAGTGCAGACGCATGGCCTGGATGCTGTTGACGGGCATCTGACCGGGACTCCCTTTGGCGGGTGGATTGAACGGGACCCCGTAGGCACGTGCCCAACGCTCGATATCCGCATACAGGTAACGCTCTTGGTTGGGCATGGTGGTGTTGGGGCGGCTTCCATCCTGCTTGAAAATGTGGCCTGCGCTGACGGGCTTCCAGAGGATAGTGACGTCCTTGTAGCGTTCCGGGTGCGCCCGGATGCGCTGCCATGCTAGGTAGGCGTACGGGCTCCCGTAGTCGAAGTAGACGTGCAGGTTCACGAAGCGCCATGCCCGATTTCCGGGAAAAGGACTTGGAGGGTGCCGGTCCAGAGGGGGCCCATCTCGTGGTGGAAGACCGGGTATTCTTCCTCCATACCACCCTCCAGCGCCTGCATGGCGTGGTGGACCGCTTCGAGGAAAGGGCCTGGAGATTCATCGGATTCGACGAGGAAGCCCCGCGGCATGCGCGTGACCGAGACGTCCATGGCGCGCAGCTGATGCTCCAGGCTGCGTTGCAGGCGTTTTCCTAGCTCTCCACTGAGCCAGGCGGCGTATCGTACCGGGACGAGGATGCGACTCATGCGGCATGATCGGCGGCCGGGGCTTGGCTGCTATGGATGGGTCGCCGGATTCGGACGGGCCTTGGTCAGAACGAATAGCACTGTGTGTCATCAGTGCGTGGCGCCACGTCATGCATCCGTGCATCCAAACGCCCGGCGATCTCATAGATCCGGCTACACACGACCGCATCCTCCGGCGGGTCACATGCACCCTGGCACGTGGTGGATTCGTGCCGTAGCGAAAAGGTCACGTTGGCCCCTTGCACGAGGATGGGTATGCTCCCCTCCACGGTCTGCTCGGTCCATCCGACCTGACGAAGGTCGCCGCAGCAGGGCACCGTCCGCCGCGTCAAGGATTCAATGCTCACGTGCCCGTCGCCGGCGATGCGGACCCGACCGTCCTCAAACGCCAGCGTCGCGTTGCCGCTGCTGACACGAAGCGAACCAATCCAGTGCGCGACGTCCGTCGAGGCATCGATGGGCATCGGCAGCGTCACCGCGAACGGATCGTCGCCGCTGATGTTGATGAAAAGATCGTCACTGCGCTGTTGGCTCTCGGAATGGGTGCACCCGGCCAACATGGCGACGAGCAGCACCAGCAGCAGTCTCATGGCCGGACGATGGCTTCGAGGATCGCTCGCCCATCGCCCACATCATGGCCGAGCCCGACATCCAGGCCTGTGCGGGTCCAATCCGGGTGATTGTGGCGCCAGAACACCCGCTCCGGATGGGGCATCATTCCAAGCACATTGCCCGCCGGGTTGCAGATGCCGGCGATCGCGTGCGCTGCCCCATTGGGGCTCCACGGGTACCCTGGAAGGTCGCTGCCGTCAGGGTCGGTGTAGGTGAACACCACCTGGTCCTGGTCCACGAGCCGCTGGTAGGCGGCTTCATCGGCCATCAAGAACTTACCTTCGGCGTGACTGCTGATGATCGTCCGGACCTCACCTTGGGGGATGGTCTTGGTGAAACGGCATTTGCCCCGGTTGACGTGCCGCAAGAGACTCGGACGGCATTCGTAATGCCCCGAGTCGTTCAGGTGCAGTGCCGCGGTGGGCGCGTCCGTCATGTGGACCCCGTCCATGTCAGGCAGGAGACCCAGTTCGACGAGGATCTGGAATCCATTGCAGATACCCAGGACAGGGCGCCCATCAGCCACGAACTCCTTGAGCTCAGGACCCAGGCGGCTCTTCATGCGGGCAGCCAGGATGGCGCCAGCCCGGATGTAGTCGCCTGCGCTGAAGCCGCCAGCGATCCACAACCCATCGTAATCCAGAAGCTTCCGCTGCTCATGGGCAGGGACGTCGCCCAGGAGCTGCTTCAAGTGAAGGATCTCGGCATCGGCGCCGACTTCGCGCAGGCAAGCGGCCGACTCATCCTCCGAGTTGGTGCCTTCAATGCGCAGCACGGCCCACTTTGGCCGGGTCATTCTTCTGCCCCCATGAGGCGGGGCAGTTCATGGCGCCAGATCTCACGCAGTTCTTGCGTGTCCGCGTGGAGCACCTCGTCCCCGTCATGGACGTGCAGATGGGGGCCGGCCGTCACCTCGCCGATGCGCGCGACCGGGATGCCCGCCATGGCCTTCTCGAATGCGGCCGGGTCGGCCACTTCGACGATCCAACGGGTGTTGCTTTCGGAAAAGAGCTTGAGGTCACTTCGAAGGTCGCCGAGGACGGCCAGATCGATGTCCGCGCCCAATCTGCCGGCAAAGCACATCTCCGCCAAGGCGACGGCCAGGCCACCTTCACTGCAATCGTGCGCAGCGCGTACCTGCCCGGCTTCGATGGCCGAGACCAACGCTTCGGCACTTTGCTTGAGCCGCTGCGCGTCCGTCTGGGGCACGATGCCGCCCTCCAGGCCGAGGTGGTCCAGGTAGGCACTGCCTCCCAGTTCGTCCTTGGTCTCGCCGATGAGGTACAGGGCGTTGCCGGGGGTCTTCAGATCGAGCGTGGTGGCGTGCTGGAAGTGGCTCACGATGCCCACACCCATGATGGTGGGTGTTGGTGGGATCGGGCCCTGCGGTGTCTCGTTGTAGAGGCTGACGTTGCCACTGCTGAATGGCACACCGAGCGGGCGTGCCATGTCCCCCAGGCCCCGGGTGGATTCGTACAGTTCCCACATGCGTTCGGGCTTCTCGGGGTTTCCGAAATTGAGGTTGTCGCACAAGCTGCTGAGTCGCGCTCCCACGGCAGCCAGGTTGCGCACGGTCTCGTCGATGGCACTGGCGCTGCCCCAGTAGGGGTCGCGCTCCGTGTAGCGAGGGTTGACGTCGCTGCTGAGGGCCAAGCACTTGTCCACGTCCGCCACCGGCTTGATGACCGCAGCATCGCCGGGACCCTCGCTGCCAACGACCCCTTGCAGGGGCTTCAAGACAGTGTTGGCACGGACCTCGTGGTCGTACTGGCGGATGATCCATTCCTTGCTCATGATGCTGGGCAGGGCGAACAGGGCGCGAAGGACGGCGCCCAGGTCTTCGGGGGCATCGAAGACGACCGGTTCCCGAGTGATCGTGCGCTCCCCGACGGGCCGATCATAGACCGGGCCGCCGGTGCTGAATTCCAGGTCCAGCTTGAGTACCGTCTCGCCGTGGTACGTGACGTGGTTGACCTTCTCTTCGATGACCTCGCCCACGACGACCGCAGGGACGTCCCATTTGGCCGCGATCTCCAGGATCCGGGGCACGTCCTCCTTCTTGGCGGTGACCATCATGCGTTCCTGGGATTCACTGACCCAGATCTCCCACGGCGCCATGCCGGGGACCTTGGTGGGGATCTTGTCCAGCTCGATGTGGCACCCGAAGCCGGCGTCGTAGGCCAGTTCGCCGGCCACGCAGCTCAGGCCGCCTCCCCCGTAGTCCTTGCAACCCGTCGCGAGGCCTTCTTCGATGATCTCCAGCGTGGTGTGGATGAGCGGCTCCTTGAGGATGGCATCACCCACTTGCACGGCAGATCGGCTGGCATCTTCGCTGCCTTCTGCCAGTTCTTCGCTGGCAAAGGCGACCCCGTGGATACCGTCTCGTCCGGCCGCGTTGCCCAGATGGACGAAGACGTCGCCCACGCCGCCTGCTTTCGAGTGCTGCAGCTTGTCCTTACGGACCACGCCGATACAGCCGACGTTGACCAGGCAATTCCCGGTGTAGCCAGGGTGGAATGTGACGCCGCCTGCGACCGTCGGGATGCCGGTGCGGTTGCCGTAGTCACGGAT
>JBFKXH010000163.1:0-3979 GCA_041638175.1 Thermoplasmatota archaeon | reverse complement strand
GCCATGACATTGCTGGTCTTCGTCCATTCGGTGCAGTGGTGGCCTTCGGTCCGCTCCCATTGGCGCGGGCATCGCACGGCGTGAAGGAACATGGCCAGAACCCCCCAGGCCCCTGCGATTCTTCGAGTGGTTCACCATGGTCCATAAATAGGATGGAAGCCCCGTTTCTACTTATGATTCTGAAAGCACTGCTCTATGCCCTTTCCAGCCTTCTCGGCGGCCTGGGTGCATTGCAGGTCTCCGTCTTGCTGGAAAGCTACTTGCTTCTGGCCATCGGCCTGGTGCTCACCACCTTCGGCATCGTCCGCCTGATGGACCGACCTGACCCGATCAGAGGATGATCGGGCGGCCGACGAACGTCAAGATGAAGACGACCAGCGTGACGCCCGCCAGCACCATCCGTTTGGCATCCAATCTGACCCGATCGTTGAGTGGCGGCGGGTGATTGAGGCCCATGAAGACGATGAACATCGCCATCAGGATCCAGCTCTGGAACTGGAACGCGTAGTAGAAGAGCAGGATGATGGCCCCCCAGGCCACATAACGCATCTTGTCCCCGAACACGGCGCGTGCCACGTGGCCTCCGTCGAGCTGCCCGGCCGGTAGCAGGTTGATCCCGGTGATCAGCAACCCCACCCATCCGGCAAAGAAGGTGGGATGGGTGAGCAGATCGTCGTTCTCATAGCCACCCCATTCCAGGATGTCCACAAGGAGAGGGTTGCCAAAATGGATGAGGTTGTCATCCCAGGTCAGGGTGACATTGACGGGCCCAGGCATGCCGATGTGTTGGCGTGCCATCTCCCCCTCGTCGAGCCGCCCTCGCCAGGTATCGCTCAGCGTCCCATTGTGCTCGGCCTCGATGCGGGCAGAAAAGGACCACCCATCTGCAGCAGACGTGACGGTCACCGTCGCCGGACCCTCCAGGGCAAAGACGATGCGCCCCGGCTCCTGGGCCGTGATCAGCAGCGGAACATCGGCTGCGACCTCCGGAACGTCGATCTCCGGCACGACCACCCCTTCTTCGGCAGTCAACGCGGCGCCCAAGAGCAGAACGGGGACCGCCACGATGAAACCGGCGATCGGGCCACTGGCACCCACGTCGAAGAGCGCCTTGCGGTCCGGCAGTGGGTCCTTGAGGCGGATGAACGCGCCGAGTGTCCCGATGGGCAATGCGAAGGGAGGGAAGGGAATGAAGTACGGCAGCGTCGCGCGGAGACCATGCCGACGCGCTGCGATGAAATGGGCGCTCTCGTGGACGCCCAGGATCGCCATCAGGGGAAGGGCGAACGTCAAGGCCCCATAGGCCAAGTGCTCCCCGCTCCACAGGATGCTCCATCGAAACGGTTCCTCCACGTGATGATAGCTTTGCCAATAGATGGCGCCCGCGGCCACCGTGGTCATGATCGTCAATGCGAACAAGATCCAGTTTGCACGTGTGCCTTGCGGGGCGACGGGTGCCCGAGGCGCGACGACCAAGACATCCTCTCCGCCGTCGTGCTGCATGAAGACGACCAGGTCCCGATCCACGGCCAGGATCGCTTCCCGCACCGCTTCGTAGCGCTGTTCCAACTCTTCCTGCGGGAACATCAGGTAGTAGAGGCGAGCCTCGCCAAGCCCAGGCATCGCCTCGGAACGCGATTCGTAGACACGGAAGTGCGTCTGGACGATGGTGAGCCAGGGATCGCCGGACAACACCCCTGGGACGCAGGACCCTGACTTGAAGTGTCGCTAATCAGCCGAAGACCTTGCGTGCGGCCTCACCGACCACACCCAAGTGTTGTTTTGGCGCGAACACCCAGAAGCGCCAATGGTCACTGCGCGCCGAATCCAGAGCGCGTACCAATTGACTGGCCTCTCGGATCGGGACCAGGGCACCATCGCGGCGCTTGACCTGCAGGTCCATCTCGCGGAACCTTGGTTGATGTGGGGCGTCCAACAGCACCTGGTGTGCCGGCAACCCGGCGGCCTCGGCCACCTCCGCTTCGAAGCGATCACGAAGGGTCAGATCCTGCGCCAAGTCCCGTACGGCAGCCGAATCGGTCTCGGCCGGGCACACTTCCCAGGCACGCTTGTAGAGGCGCCGGTCATCCAAGCGCGACACCAATTCCTGGCTAGCGCCACCTGCTGCGCGGAGGCGGTGGAGCAAGGCGTCGTCCGTGTCCCGGGCCGCCTCGTCCATGGTGAAATGCTCGCCCGCTGCGTGCGCGATGGCCGCTTGCAACATACGCTCGCTGGCCCGCACGGTGTGGTGCAGGTAGACGGCGGGATACATCAGGAAGCGCATGGTCAGCAAGCTCTCCGCAGAGAGGAGCCCCGATTCGCGAAGGACCGTCCCATGGGTCTCGTCGCGTTCCAGGACACGAAGCAGCCGATCCGGATCCACGCTGGTGCGGACTCCAGTATAGTGGGCATCCCGGAGCAAGTAGTCCATGCGGTCTGCATCAAGTGCCCCGCTGACCACCTTCGCAAGCGGCCCTTCGCCGGCAATGAGCTGCGCGACCTTCACTGGATCCAGCCCGCCCTGGCGAAGCAGATCACCGAGGGGCCCCCACCGGACCAGGTCGATGCCTATGTCTTCGTGCCGGCCCTCCCAAAGTTCCTCGAAGGCATGGCTGAAGGGGCCGTGCCCGATGTCGTGCAGCAGTGCCCCCGCGCGCACCGTCGCCGCATCTTCCGGGTCCAACCCCAGCGACGTTGCGATCTCGCCGGCCAGATGGTAGGCGCCAAGGCTATGCTCGAATCGCCGGTGGTTGGCCCCGGGGTAGACGAGGTGGGCCGTCCCCAATTGCTGGACGCGGCGCAGTCGCTGGAATTCCCGATGATCGATCAGCGGGATGACCCAGTCATCAAGATGGATGCTACCATGGATCGGATCCCGGATGCTGGCCACACGTCGCCATGGTCGCGCTTGGTTTCAGGCTGTCGAAGCATCGAGCACGGGAACCGGGGCTGCGGGACGGCGGAACCAGTCCGGCCTGTGGATGCGGGATGCAAGGAGACCTGCACTGGCGGCAAACGCGAGTGCCAACGCGTGGAACGTGTACCGGACGGGGCGGTCATGGCTGGCGATCACGCTGCCGATGCCGACGAACTCGCCGTCCGTCGAACTGGAGATCCAAGCGCTGAAAGGAAGCTCGATGAGCGCCACAAGGGCAAGGGCCGCGCCCAGTCCGATCGCCAAGGGCCAGGCGACCGCCCGGCGCATGGGGCGTGCGTGTTCTCGTGCGATGCTGGTGACGGCGAACGCAAGGGTGACGACCGCCAGGAAACGGACGAAGGCAAGGGCACCAGGGGCCACGGTCAAGGTGATGGCCGTGTTCTCTTGCAGTGCGAACTGGCCGATGATGGTGTTGCCGATGCCCCAGAGGGCGATGGCCAAGATCATGCCGATCCAGCCACTTCCTTGGGATCGCGTGATGCTTGCAAACAAGAGCGCCGGGGCCAAGGCGCCGACCCAGGCCCAAAGTGGGCCCGGAGCAAGCCAGGTCAACAAGGCGGCCGATCCGAGGATCACGCCAAGGACCCCCCACGTCACCGGCACGATGGCGGGGACTTCGTGCATGCTGCGGTGATGCATGTGCCCCGTCGCCATGCGGCGCTCGACCACGCGCCCCATCGCGAGCCAAGGTACGAGAGGGATCAACAGGAAGATCTGGGCTTGGGTGTAGCCCCGGGTCGTCAATACCAGGGTGCGCCCGGAAGCCAGCAATGCATGTTCGATCGCAGGCAATGCGGTCGCCAAGACGGCCGTTCCGGCCAACGTGGCCAGCAAGGCGATCTCGATCCGGCTCAGGAGATGCCAGGCCTCACGGGAAGCATCGGCCAGCAAGGCGTTACGCTCGAAGGCGGCCAGGTGCCACAATTTGATCGCGCCGACGACCAGCAGGCCGATGGTGCTGAGAATGATCAGGGGCAAGGCGAACATGTACGGGGCGGCCCTTGCTTCCGCCACGGGCAGCCCGACCAGGAGACGCAAGGT
>JBFKXH010000162.1:0-3986 GCA_041638175.1 Thermoplasmatota archaeon | reverse complement strand
CCGACCACCCGCCGCAAGGACATCCACCATGATGGCTGCATCCTGGTGGTCCGTCTTGCGATCCCCGTTGAAGTCGCCAAGGAACAACATGTAGGCGTCGCGGCCGTTGTTGAAGCCGCGCGTCCAGGTCCGATAATCCGGGTTGACGTCCGCGAACCCATGGAACTCCTGCATCAGATCCCCCGGGACAGGAAAGAACCGTTCTCCGCCGGCAAAGTAGAGGGTCGGTGCCCATTTTTCCGCCAACACTTGGGCCACGGCCGGGGTGATCCCCGGAGCCAAGCGCAGATTGAACACCAACGAGGCGTCGCCGTCGACCGCTTCCACTTCATGGGTGTCGTTGAGCCATGGGCCGTCCTCGACACGCCATCGGTCGGCGAGCACATCGTATTCTACCTCCCAGGGTCCGTATTCTCGATCCGGGTCCGGGCCGGCATCGTAGAGATACACTTGCAGCGCGACCAGCGGCCGGTCTTCGCGCACATCGACGTGGAACGCCTGTGGCCACAGGAACCCGTGGTCCCCGCTCAGTTCATTGAGTCGGCTCGCACCGACGATCGCTTTCGAAGCACCATCGGCTGGCACGCTGTACCACCAGGCCCCGGTCCGCAGTACATCGTCTTTCCAGGCCGCGGACCCCGGCGTGCGGCCAAGGGGATCGTGGTCGATGATGTGTGGCCATTCCAGCTCCGCCCCTTCCCCAAGACGCCATTGGTCGTCCTGGGTCCCGACCACGATGTACGGTGCGGTTCCAGGGATGGTGAGTTCGGTGAATTCGATGCGAAGTGCCAAGTCGCCATCGAACAGATCCACATCGTCGCCGTAGCTGTCCCCGTCCGCATCCTCCGTGGGCAGGTCGATCGGAGGTCCAGGCAACGCCGTGATCCGGGGGGCCTGGATGGCCAAACCCGCCTGGATGGTGTTGCCCATCAAGAGCGCGATGGCGATCATCGCAAAGAAGCCGGTCCAAGCCGGTCCGTGGGTGCGAAGGCCCTCGCGCATGGACGTGCCAACTGCGGGGTGTTATTTGGCCGCAGCGGAGCACGTCGGACAATCCGGGCGGCGAGGAAAGTCGATGACCTTGTGCTCATCTGCGCGCAGATCGGCCAAGTGAAGGCGTCCGCCGGGTTCTTGCCCGATCATCAAGCGCAACGCAGCCAGCGCCTGCCACGTACCCGCCATGCCGACGACGGGGCCTGCGATGCCTGCGTCCTCACAACTGGGTGCATCGGAGGGGCTTGGCCAAACACAACGCATGCAAGGCGTCTCGCCGGGCTTGACCACCATCCATTGTGCCTCCCACCCCTCGACGGCGGCCCATGCAAGCGGCTTTCGGGCGTCGATGCAGGCTTGGTGGATCAGGGCACGGGTTCCGGGTTCGTCCGTGCAATCCAAGACGATGTCCACGCCCGTGACCATGCCGCTGTCGAACGGTTTCTGTTTCGGGTGGACCTTGAGCTGCGGGTGTTGTTCCTCGAGGCGGGTCTCGGCCACTTGGACCTTGGGCCACCCTACGTCTTCGTCCCCGTAGAGGATCTGCCGGTGGAGGTCGTGGGGCTGCACTTTGTCAAAATCGCAGATCGTCAGTTCTCCGACACCCGCACGCGCCAAGTACACAGCGGCAGGGCAACCCAGGCCTCCCATGCCGACCACCAGCACATGGGACGCTTCCACTTTCTTCTGCGCGTCCACGCCCCAGCCGGGCAGTCGCTCTTGCCTGCGGTAGGGGGTCATGCACTACGGGATGGCTTGGGCCCCATTTCAACAGTCGCCTACTCGGGAACGCCGATCTCGCCGGCGCGCCGGGACCCTTCTGGCCAGCCGGCCGTCTGGGCTTCATCCTCGACGCCGGGACGGATCGCATCGGTCGGGCACGCATCGAAACAAGCGCCATCTGCGATGCAGAGATCACGGTCCACACGAGCCAGGTCCGTGGTGACGGCGGCGCCTGTGGGGCATGCGGCGTCGCAGCCATTGCAGACAATGCAGTCGGCCGCCAAGACCCAGGCCTTGGCGTCTTCTTTGACGTGCTCCTTCACCCACGCGCGTACGGCGTCGCCGTCGGTGGGGTCCCCGGTGTATTCATCCGACGTTTCCACGACTTCCACCGTGGGCTCCTGGACCGCCTCCGCGGTTGGCGCTTCGCTTGGTGCAGGGTCTGCTTCCACGACCTCGGGTGCTTCCGTAGGCGATTCTTCCTTGGATTGCGTGGGCTTGGCGGCCGGTTTGGGCACGGGTTGGCCGCTGGCCTTGGCAGCACGCTCGGCGGCGGCTTGTCGGTCGGCATCGAGGGTGTCCTCGACGGGGACCAAGAATTTCTTGTCGGCCAGCTTGCGGCTCTGCGCTTCTTGGATCAGTGCATCCACGTGGCCCTTCCAGTCACCGACCAGGCCGATGTCGGCGTAGTCGAAGATCGGGGCGCCCGGGTCCGTGTTGATGGCGATCACGGTGCCGGATTCCTTCATGCCCTCGATGTGCTGGATGGCGCCGCTGATACCCACGGCGATGTACACCTTGGGCCGGGCGCTGAGGCCGGTCTGGCCGATCTGCTGGCTGCGCGGGACCCAGCCCTTGTCACAGACCGGGCGCGTGGCGGCCACTTCGCCACCCATGGCGTCCGCGAGTTCTTGCAACTTGGCAAACCCTTCCGGACCTCCGATGCCCATGCCGCCGGCGACGAGCACATCCGCTTTCGTGATGTCCACGTTCGCCTCATCGACGAAGTAGTCCACCACTTGGGCGTGGTACGTATTGTCCGCGAGCCAGGATACGTCGACCTCTTCCACCTTGGCCTTGGCCTTGGGGTTGCGGTCGTTCGGGATGAAGATGCCCGGGCGGGCCGTGGCCATCTGCGGCCGGTGGCGGTCGCAGCGGATGGTCGCAAGCATCTTGCCGCCGAACGCGGGGCGGCGTGCCAGCAGTTCGCTGTTGAGTGGATCCACGTCCAACTCGGTGCAGTCGGCGGTCATGCCGGCGTCGATCTTGACCGCGACACGGCTGCTGACGTCGCGGCCCGTGTGGGTCGCACCGATGAGCACCACATCCGGTTTGCGTTCCTTGACCAGCTTGGCGATGACGTCCGTGCTGGGGCGAGCCAGGGGCGTCTTGAGGATCGGGTCGCGGCAGATGATGACCTTGTCTGCGCCGTGCTGGGCCAGGGCTTCGGGCATGTCGCCTGGCTCATCGCACAGCAGCAACGCGGTCACTTCTGTGTTGAGCTTGTCTGCCATGGGGCCAGCGGCACCCAGAAGTTCCATGGTGACGTCTTGGACCTGACCTTCGCGTTGTTCTACGATGACCCAGACGCCGTCGTAGTCTTCCAGCTTGGCGGCCGCCGCCGGCTTGAGGCTGATGGCGTCGTAGCGACTCTTGTTGCCGAACATCAGTTCGCCTCCACGATGACCTTGCGTTCGAAGAGTTGGTCGACAACGGTCTTGGCGTCGTCCATGGTCTGGCAGTCGCGCTCATCGCCGCTGCTGATGTCGACCTTGCCCACGATCGTCGGGCTGCCCTTGAGGCCGACCCATTCGGGCGCCTCGATGTCGGTGAGCTCAGCCAAAGGCCAGACCACCAATTCGGCTTCGTGGCCGCGGAGTTTGCCGTTCAGGGTCGCCAACCGGGGCGTGTTGATGCCCAGTTCGCAGGTGATGCACGCCGGCAGGGGTAGCTGGAGGATCTCATGGCCGCCGCCGATGCTGCGGTCTGCACGTACGAGCCCCGTGTCCGGGTCGTACGTCATGGAATGGATGTAGGTGGCTTGTTCTGTGTCCAAGTGGCCGGCGACGCCGGGACCCACTTGGCCGGTGGACGCGTCCGTGGTCTCTTCGCCAAAGAGGATCAAGTCCACGTCCGAGAACTCCTTGCTGATCTTCTTGATCCCAGCCGCGAGGGTCAGGCTCGTCGGATAGGTATCGGCACCGGCGAAGGCACGGTCGGTGATCAGTACGCCCCGGTCAGCACCGCGGGCGATGCATTCCTTGAGCATG
>JBFKXH010000161.1:0-4018 GCA_041638175.1 Thermoplasmatota archaeon | reverse complement strand
TTTGCCGCGCCGGATCATTCGGCTCGCCAATTCATCCTTGAAGCATCGCGAGAACACGATGTACTCATGGCAAAGCCAGTGGTCGTAAACACGTGGGCGGGGGATGCCAGTGAAATCAACTTCATCGGCGAGCAAGCGCTAGTCGAAGTCAAGGCACCCATCTCGGCGATGCAATCTTTTGAAGCATTTTTCGGACGGCCGGGCGGTGAAGCATTATTGCAATTTGACCACCGCCACATCGACAACGCGGGCAGCTTGGAGGCATCCGTCCTGTACACGGTGGCCTCCTCTGAAGACCGAGCAATCAAGTACGCCATATCAGCGCTCACCGGCCGGATCTTCCAGGCAAGCAGCTACCCACCGGGTTCGTCCACGCCAATCATTTAGAAGGACTTCGTCCACATGGGCGTCCGTGGACATCACCGTCATCGGCGCCGGCGTGCTTGGCATGAGCGCCGCCCTCTCTTTGGCCGAAGAAGGGCACCAGGTCACCGTGCTGGAACAGGCCACGGCGGGCAGCGGAGCATCCGCCAAGGCGGCCGGCATCGTGTCCACCATGACGTGGAGTGACGAAGAGTATCGCCTCATCGCCGAGACCCGTGCCAAGATTGGGGAGTTGATCTCCATGGCGATGATCGAGGGAGACCCTGCGGCCCGTCACTTGTGGAAGCCGTACGACTCCATCACCATTGCCAAGGGGCCGCAATTGGAGCGCATGGACGAAGTGCAGCACTTGTTGGAGCGCAACACGGAGGAGCCCGAGCGGATGGATTGGCGGCAAGCGGAATCGGAATTCCCGTCGCTGCGTTTCGCGCCGGGCGAGGAGGTCCTGGTCGCCCAGGAGGACGGCGTGGTGGAGGCCGGGGATCTATGTGCGGTGCTGCGGGGCCGGCTGGATGCGGAGGACGTCATCATCAAGGAGGCCCACCGCGTGGATTCGGTCGACGATGTGGTGGCCGATCACGTGGTCGTGGCTGGCGGGGCGTGGACGAAGCGCTTGTTGCCCGAGCTTCCGTTGCAGCCGTTCCGCGTCCAAGTGGCCAGCGTCACGGCGCCGGAGGTGCCGATCGTCCACGACGTCGTGCAGGGCTTCTACATGCGACCAGAATCCGAGGGGAGCATCTTGGCCGGCGACGGCACCCGGTTCGGGGAATTCGATCCGGACCACTTTGATGAGGCCGGCGACCCAGAATTCAAGACCACCATCGCCGAACGGCTCATCCAACGGGTCCGCGGTGCTGAAACGGCCAAGATCCGTAACAGCTGGGCGGGGCTGGTGGCGGGCACGCCGGATCAGCGCCCGTTGTGCGGCGCCGTGCGTGACGGGGTCAGTGTCCTGAGCGGCGACAACGGCTTTGGGGTGATGCGGTGCCTGGCGCTTGGTGACCGATTGGCCGATGCTGTCCGCGGGCGCGTCGACCCAGGCTTGGACCCGCTTCGCTTTGGCGGACCGATTGAATTCCAGGCCAAGGAAGGCTACGGTTGGTAAGGGTCATCAGCATCGGCGCCCATGTCATCCCGTGCGTTGGTGGCTCGTCCTCATCATTCCGCTGACCGGCTGCGCCGAGGTCGAGGACCCGGCCTGGCGCGTCCATGCAAGTTACACCGCCGAAGGGTATGAGGAGGGCGATGTCGGCCCGATCCTCGCCAAATACGATCACGGCGAGACCCTGCACATGGAGAGCTATCCGCCGGTCTTGGTCGTGCAGGGTCTGCGGCAGGCCGATTGCCATGCGTTGGCTGCCGACTTGCAGGCGACGGGCTGGTTCTCGGGTACGCGTTGCCTGGAGCCCTTGTGAAGTTGGATGCGTGGCGCGCCGGTGGCGCCCATCATGCGGGGCTGTGGCACCGTATCGAGGGTGACGGTCCGTGTACTACGTTCTGTCACGGCTTTCCCATGACCAGCTTCGATTGGGTGCACGTGGTTCCTCATCTCAAGCCGGGCCGTCGCCTTTTCGTCGATCACTTGGGGTTCGGCGCCAGCGAACAGCCCAAAGACATCACCATCGATGGTCAGGTGGATGCATTGGTCGCCTTGTGGCGCCATCGAGGCATCGAGGAGACCGCCCTCGTGACCCATGATTACTCGGTCAGCATCGCCCTGGAGATCCTGGCACGCATCCAAGAAGACCGGTGGGATGGGCCGTCGATCCGCCACGTCACGTTCCTGAACGGAGGCATGTTCTTCTCCGTGCAGAAGCCGTTGATGATCCAACGCATCCTACGTGGCCCCCTGGGTCCCATCGCGACGCATTTGGTGTCCAAGCGGACCTACATGCGTTCCATGCGGCGCATCTTGCACCAATGGCCGGGCGACGATGTGATGCAGGCCCAATGGGATGCCATCGCCCCGAGTGTCAAGATCGTACACCGGATCAGCAAGTACCATCACCAGCGACGGAAGCAGGAGATGCGCTGGCGGGCTGCGTTCCGGGCAAGCGCGGTCCCGACGCGCATGCTTTGGGGGATGCAGGATCCGATCAGCGGCGCGGACATGGTCGAAGCGGCCAGGCGTCAAGGGGCGCCGGCCATCACGCGTTGGCAGGATGTGGGCCACGACCCGATGCTGGAAGTCCCGCAACGGGTGGCTGCGGCGCTCAACCGGTGAGGCGGGCTTCCACGGCGGGCCAATCGGCCGCGGTGATCTCCCAGATGGTCGTATCCCGTACGTAGCCGTCGTGGCATTCCCGGTCACGTGATCGGGTCTCGACGTGGACGGCGATCTTGGCCATGGCGCGCTGGCTGCGTTCGTTGCGGGCATCGACGTGAAAGTGGACCCTGGAGACGCCGGCTCGGAACGCTCGCCGGAGCATCCACAATTTTGATTCCTGGTTGACTCCGGTGCCGCGGTGGCCGCGTAGCAGGAAAGTGTAGCCGATGGTCCATTGGTCGGCGCGCATGTCGTACGCGGCGGTCGATCCGGCGACCGCCCCGTCGTCGCGGATCAAGAACGGCTCCGCATCAGGGCGTTCCCACAGGGATTCGATCTGCGCCAGTACGTCCTCTCGGCTTTCCCAGCGCAGCGGCCAGAACCGTCGGATGGCATCGTCATCGGCGGCGGGCCACAGCGCGTCCACGTGGGCCGGCGTGAGCGGCTCCAACGTGATCATTGCCAGACCACGAATTCGTCCAACGATTTGCGTTGCAGGTCAGGGACCTTGCAATCGTCGGCGGCATGACCGACGGGTAGAAGCAGGAAGGCCTCTTCGTTCTCGGGCCGCCCGAGCAGGTCGCGCAGGAAGCCCATGGGAGAGGGGGTGTGGGTCAAGGTACAGAGTCCAGCCTGGCGTACCGCGGCGATGAAGAAACCGGCGGCGATGCCGACGGATTCGGGGACGTAGTAGTGCTTGTGCTTCTTGCCGTCACGGTCCACGCCGTACCGTTGCGCGAACAGGACCACGACCCAGGGAGCGTCGGTGATGTGCTCTTTGACGAAGTCCGTTCCGAGGGGTTCCAGGTCCTTTCGCCATTCCTCGGTGATGCGTTCTTCGTAGAATTCCTTCTCCTGCGCTTCGCAGGCGCTGCGGATCTGCTGCTTCAAGGATGGGTCTTGGATGGCCACGAACGTCCAGGGTTGCTTGTGGGCGCCGCTCGGGGCGGAACCTGCGACCGTGAGGATCTCTTCCATGACCTCCTTCGGCACGGGCCGGTCCGAGAAGGATCGGATGGTGCGGCGGCCGTCCATGGATTCCCGGAACGCGGTCGCTCCGGCCAAGCTGTCTTCATCCGAGATCGCGGCTTGTTCGTAGGCGATGAATCCGTCCACGGTCGCGCAATCCGCAGGCCGTTTTAGTCGGTTTCAATGGGGAGGCCCATGCGAGCCCATCCAGCAATGCCGTGGGCAAGGTTGGACACTTGGAATCCTTGGGTTGCGAGCCAAGCAGCGGCCTGCTGGCTCCGGACTCCACCAGCGCATTGCAACACCAGCGGTTTGTCCTTGGGGAGGGCGTCAAGGTGGTCGGGCAATGAAGACAGAGGCGCAAACAAGCTCCCGGGAATCCGTGCTTGGGCACGCTCG
>JBFKXH010000160.1:0-4031 GCA_041638175.1 Thermoplasmatota archaeon | reverse complement strand
TACATCTACTACGCCCTGCAAGCCTTGCAGCACCGTGGCCAGGAATCTGCAGGCATCGTGACCCTCGATGGGCTGTACGAATTCCGGACCCACAAAGCGATGGGGCTCGTAGACCAGGTCTTCAACCCGAAGGTCATCGACAAGTTGCGCGGAGACCTAGGGATCGGCCATGTACGCTACAGCACCAGCGCCGGAAGCAACGAAGAATCCGCCCAACCCCAAGTGGTCATGGGCGCAGGAGGCGGCATCGCGTTGGCCCACAACGGCAACGTGCCCAACACCCAGGAACTGATGGAAGAATTGCAGGGCAAGGGCTGGGCGTTCTACAGCGGCAACGACACGGAAGTCATCGTGCGTCTCCTCGCCAACAAGCTCCAGAAGCATGACGGCGACGTGGCGGCCGCATTGCAGGACGTCATGGACAAGCTGGATGGTGCGTACTGCTTCACCATCATGATCGGTTCCGACCTGTACGCGTTGCGCGACCCTTGGGGTATCAAACCCCTGTGCGCTGGGCGCCTCGACGGGGCCCATGTGGTGGCCAGCGAATCGGTCGCCCTGGACGTCATCGGCGCCGAATGGATCCGGGACATCGCGCCCGGAGAGGTGGTCAAGGTCACCAAGGACGGCATCGAGACCCTGTTCACACGACCCGCCCCCAAGCCGGCCCGGTGTTTCTTCGAATACGTCTACTTCGCACGAAGCGATGCGTACATGGATGGGCGACTGAACCAACACGTGCGCGAACGGATCGGCGACGTGCTGTGGAAGGAAGCCCCAGTGGAGGCCGACATGGTCGTGCCGGTCCCAGACAGCGGTCGCAGCCATGCGCGCGGCCTGGCGGACGCCAGCGGCCTTCCCTACACGGAGGCGCTGATGAAGAACCGGTACGTGCACCGGACGTTCATCATGCCGACCCAGGAGAGCCGAGAACTGAACGTTCGGCTCAAGGTCAACCCGATCAAACAGGTCGTCGAGGGAAAGCGCATCGTGTTGGTGGATGACAGCATCGTACGGGGTACCACCATGCGCCGCATCGTCAAGATGCTGCGCGACGCCGGCGCGGCAGAGGTCCACCTCCGCATCGGTGCACCCCCGATCCTTGCTCCTTGCTACCTTGGCATCGACATGAGCACCCGAGACCAGCTCGTCGCGGCCAACATGACCGTGGACGAGATCTGCAAGGATGTGGGCGCAGACAGCCTGGCCTACATTTCCATCGAGGGCATCGTCGAGGCGCTGGATTTCCCGCGCGATGAACTTTGCCTTGGCTGCGTCACGGGCGAGTACCCGGTCCACGTCAGCGGCGAGAAGCACCGCGACGGGACGGTCACGCCGGGGGAACGCCACGAAGACCTGGCCTGCTGTTGATGCCGACGGTCGTCCGTCTTCCGATCAGCCACTATTCGCGCAAAGTGGAGTGGGCTCTCTCCCACGCCGGCGTGCCGTACGATGCCATCGACGTGTGGTTTCGTGAATTGGCCGACTTTCGACATGCCAACCCGGCCAACACGGTCCCCATCATGGAAGTGGACGGCCAGATCCTCTGCGGCAGCCAGACGATCGTCCGTTGGGCCCATGCCGAGCGTCCCGAAGCGGGCCTCTACCCGAACGAGGAAGTGGCCGCATGGGAGCAGTGGGCGGATGAAGAACTTGGGCCCTTGGCGCGCCACGACGCCTACCGGACCCTCTACGCCCACCCGACGCGCTACGGGCGCAACCCGGGCTTGTGGTTGGTCGCACGGGCCGCCCGAGGCTTGATCCTCACGATCCTCAAGTCCTACAAGGTGCGACGATTCGAGACCGAAGACGCCGCCAAGCGCGGGCCGACGCTCACCAAGATCGCTGACCAGCTGCGTGCCACCGGCACCGGGTACTTGTTCGCCGATCACCCGACAGCCGCAGATTTTGCGACCGCTGCACTGCTTGGGCCGCTGCTGCCCATCCGGGATTGGGAGTACAAGACCCACCCGGACATGCCGCTCCTTCGCGCGTTTGTCAAGCGCGTGCAGCCTACATCGACGCGCACCAAGAGGCGCCGCGCGACGCAACAAGACCATGCCCGTTGGACAGCCATGGAGAAGGTCGAGACCATCGACCTGGTGTAGAAGGGGAGAAGGAAAGCCGGTCGGCTTATTGGTTGACGGTCTGGAAGTATTCCTTGGCGTCGGTCGGGTTGGCCTTGATGGTGGCCGCACCCTTGTGCCAGTCGGCGGGGCAGACTTCGCCGTGCTGCTCGTGGAACTGCAGGGCGTCGACCATGCGCAGGGCCTCTTCGACGCTGCGGCCGAGGGGCATGTCGTTGACCACGTAGTGGCGGATCTTCCCGGCCGTGTCGATCAAGAAGAGCCCGCGGTAGGCGACGCCGCCGTCGGCCAACACGTCGTAGTTGGTGGCGATCTCCTTCGTGGTGTCGGCGACGATGGGGTATTCGACCCCGCCAAGACCGCCGTCCACGCGAGGCATCTTGTTCCACGCGTGGTGGCTGAACTCTTGGTCCGTGCTGCACGCGACGACCTTGACGTTGCGCTCTTCGAACGCGGCCAGGGCGTTGTTGAAGGCAATCAACTCGGTCGGGCAGACGAAGGTGAAATCCTTCGGGTAGAAGAACAGGACCGTGAAGTTGCCGTTCTTCCAGTTGTTGCTGAGCGTGTAATCGACGATGTCCTCTCCGACCACGGCCTTGGCCGTGAAGTCTGGGGCATCCTTACCGATAAGGGCCATGGATTGGCCCATGGGTCCTCCCTCTTGAAGCTTCTCAAGGGGGCGGCAGCCTGGCCTCGACCTCTTCCCAACGGGCTACGTGGGACTGCGGCCCTTGGTGCTCGACGGCGATCGCAGCCGTGGCCATCCCGAACCGCAACGCGTCCAAGGCATCCATGCCTCGTTGCGTCGCCGCATGCCAGCCGGCGCGCAGCGCATCCCCTGCCCCGGTCGGGTCGACAACGTCCGCAGGCACGGCGGCCATTTTGTGGATGTTTCCATCGTACAGGGTGGCGCCCTTGGCGCCGTGGGTCACGATCACGACCTCCACATGATCGAGCAATTGTTCCGCACTCCCATAATGAAGGAACGAGAGGGCCTTGTCCAATTCGCCGTCGTTGCAGAAGAACACGTCCGCCAACTCGAGCAGCGCTTCGAAATTGGCCGACTGGTAGGCAAAGTGGATCTCCTGTCCCGGGTCGAAGCTGATGTGGATGCCGGCCTTTTTGGCGGCCTTGGCCAGCGGCAGGTAGCTATCCGGGTCCCCCGTGCAGATATGGAGCCAATGGACGCCTTCCAGGAGGTCCAGTGGGAGCTCATAGGGGGGCGTCATGGCGGCTTGGTCCATGCAGTAGCTCTGGCGCCCTTCCCGATCTGTGAGCACGTAGCACGTGGGCGTCAGTCCTGCCTCGTCGAACGCGAGCGTGACGCCATCAGCCTCGAGCGCCTTGCGCCAGCCCGCCGGAAAGTCGTCGCCCACGCGGCTCCAGAGGCGCACCTGTGCGCCGAGCCCGCCAGCGTGACGTGCCACGTTGCAGGCTGTGCCGCCGTAGACGGTGTGGCGCGATCGCACCGGGCTGCTTTCGCCAGGCCGCGGAAGTGCGTCCAATCGCAATTGTACGTCCAGGTTGGTGTGGCCGACGACGAGGAGCGTCACAGCCGAGGATGCCTGGCCGCGGCCAAAGTCGTGCCGATGCCAAGGCCCAAGAGGCCGGGCGCTCTTCGTTTGCCGTGGATTGTCCTCGTTGCCTGCAGCGGCTTCACGGCGAGCCCTTGGCCCGGTGCGTCGACCATGGCGTCTTCGTACCCCAGGAGGCCTTGCAAGAACGGGCGGCGGCCGTGCGGAGGTTCGAGCAGGGCCATCGCCAAGCGCCGAGCATCAAGTGCCCGGACTGCGGGGACACGATGCACGCGACGACGGTAAAGCGCGTCGAGGTCGACATGTGTGCCTGCGGCGGCGTCTGGCTGGACGGTAAGGAAGAGAAGCTGCTGCGCGAATCCTGGACCGGCGCCACGGGCAAGGCCCTCGTCAATGTGCTCGACCCGGT
>JBFKXH010000159.1:0-4042 GCA_041638175.1 Thermoplasmatota archaeon | reverse complement strand
TGGGCGGCGACGGCCATGCTAGGGAACATCCGGCGCGTCCAGGCGAATCCGAACGACCAGAACGCGATGCCGAAACCCATGGCCAGGGCGCTGAGCGCCGTGTAGAGCATGACCAAAGGCAACTGGAGCCCGGTAGGTTCCGGGCCGCCTTCGGGCATGCCTCCAAAGAGTACCTCACCGGCGGGGGATGCCGGGTTGAACACGAAGGCGACGATTCCGATGACGAGCGTGGTTATGACGAACTTGTTGCGCAAGCGCATGCACCCCCATGACCCTCGGGCACGTATGGGATTGCTGTACGGCCGCTGCACGAAATGGGGACCCAGGTGTTCATAATCACGGGCGAGGTGCCCACGCCATGGCTGTGCAATACTATACTGCCACGAGCCTGGACGGGTTCATCGCGACGGCCGATGATGACGTTTCGTGGCTTGACCTGTTGCCGCAGCCGACCCCGTCCACGTACGAAGGTTTCATCGCCGGAATCGGAGCGATCGTGATGGGGCGTTCGACCTACGACTTCCTGGCCGACTGGATGGCCAAGGGGAATGATTGGCCATACAAGCAGCCGACGTGGGTGTTCACGAACCGTCCCGCCGATGCCCCGGAGGCCGACGTCCGGTTCGTGAAGGGCCCGGTCGATGAACACATGAAGGACATCCAGGCCGCGGCGGGCGACAAGAACATCTGGCTATGCGGTGGCGGCGACCTGGTCGGCCAGTTCTTCGACGGGGGGTTCCTAGACGAGATCCACGTCCACATCGCAAGCGCCACGCTAGGCTCCGGCAAGCCGCTGCTGCCACGGGCCATCATCGGCCGATTGCACCTGCGCAGCGCCAGGGCGATGGGCGAGGGATTCGCCGAACTGATCTACGACGTCCGCTAGGCTACCCGCTCTTGGCTTCACTGATCTCGAACAAGTGTCCGTCGGGGTCTTGGAAGAAGGCGCGGACCTCCCACTCAGATTCGACGGGCTCCGTCAAGAATCGGGCGCCGCGGTCAGCGAGTTCGCGATGGGCGGCTCGGCAGTCGGCGACACGGATGGTCATGGAATGGGAAACGCTCTTGGTGTCGGCCGGCGGCGCCATCGTCACGCCAGGCTTGTCCTCGGTCGGCCCCCCGCCGGTGACGAGCACGAGCCAGGCCCCGTTGAAGTCGAAGACCGCCGTCGTGCCGCCGTATTCGCGGAACAGGCTCGCCCCGAGCACGTCCCGGTACCAGGTCACCGACCGGTCCAGATCGGAGGCCACGAGGATGTGCGACAGGATCGTCTTCGGGTCGGGAAACGCAGCCATATGCGTGGCATCCGGGCGGTGGCTCTTGAATGCTCGCCGGCGGCCCGGAACGGACCCTTCTTCATGCGACACCCGGAATCGGGGCCATGCACGATGCGGGCAAAGGCCTGATCGCGGCGCTGGTCGTCGCGGGCGTCACGGTCGCCCTTCCGGGGACCATGCGGCTTCCGTTGTTGGCAGGACTGTTATGGCTGACCGTCGGGATCTACCTTGGCATGGCGCTGATGGATTCCGAACGACAGACCGGCATCCAGTTGCTTGGCGCGCTCCCGGTGATCGTGCTGCTGCTGTTGTCGATCAGCACGCCGGTATTGTTGGTCGTGGCTTGGCTGGTCCACCCGGTGTGGGACGGCTTGCACCACCTAGGGATCATCCGGACCCGAATCCACCCGGCGACGGTGCCGTTCTGCATCGTGTTCGATGTCGTCGTGGCAGGCTTGACATTCGCCGTCTGGCAAGGGACCATCTGAGACCCGAAGCCGAACGGCCATATTCCGTGAGGGATAGCCGAGGCCATGGCGAGCTTCACGGTGACCCGGCAGTACGACGTACCCAAAGAACGCGTGTGGGCGCTGTTTGCAGACATCCCCAACGTGGCGGATTTCACGCCCAATATCACCCAGAGCAAGGCGCTCAACCGGAAGAGATCGCTCGGGGCGCAGCGTCACTGCGACTTCCGCGGCGGGGCGGGCGTCCACGAAGAGGTCACTGCGTGGGAAGATGGCAGACAGATCCGCTTCGAAGCGACCAAGATCTGGGGGATGCCCATGAAGAAGATGGTCGCCACGTTCGACTTCAGTGGCGATGGCGACGGCTCCGAGGTCTCCTGCCTCTTCGAATACAACATGAAGATGGGATGGATCATGAATCGCCTTGCCAAGCCTGGAATGAAGAAGGCCATGCAGGGGATGTTGGACGGAGCAGCAGAGAAAGCGTGAGTCGGGCCCGACCGCGTCGACCGCTGGCCAGGGCCTGGATCACCGTGGCAGGTACTAGTCCGCCACGTCCGCCCGGCCTTCCTCTTCCATCCGAGCCCATCCCCAGATGGCCCAGAAGATGGGAACGAGGGTCAGCGCGGTGAACGCGATGAGGAGCCGGCTTGGGGTCCAGCCGACGCCGAGCCAAGCGATGACGAGGCTGCCGACGGCAGTGATGGCGAGGCCGAATTCGGTGCGGAACCGGGCGGCCTCGAACTGGGGCATGTAGTCGTGCACGCGGCTGAGACCGATGAGGGCGACCATGGTCAACGCGACCGATCCGCCGAGCAGCCACCGGCTGCCAGCATCCACCGGCTCGGTGCCATGGCCGACCACGCTGAGGATCGCTGCACCGGATGCGGCGATGGCTCCAAGCAACGGCAGGTGCAGGTAGCTGCGGCCGAGGATGGTGAAGAAGCCGGGCTTGATGCGTTCCCGCGGGACCATCTCGAAGTAGATCCACCAGACTTCGAAAGCGAGCACCATGGCCAGAAGGGCCGTCAATTGGTCGAGCGCGGTGATGACCTCGAGGCCTGCCAATCCGTTGACGGTCCCGGCCACCGCTTCTCCGAGCACGATGATGGTGAAGAGCCCAAAACGCTCGGCCAGCTTGCTGTGGCTGAAGCTCGGCAGCTCGACGACACGCTTGCGGTTGAGGACCGGCGTGACGAGGTCGATGGCCAACCCGAGGACCCAGAGAGCCGGCTTCCATTCCAGCTCGACGAAGAAGCTTGCGACCCATGGCGCAAGACCGATGGTGAAGCCGGTGACGTACCCATCCGTGGCCACCTTCGCCTGCGGGTCGCTGCGGCCACCGCGCCACCACAGGAAGATGAGCAATAGGCGCCCGACGCAGAAGGCCAATGCGAACGGCAGCGACATGTCCTTGAACGCGCCGTGGGCAAACACGGCAAGGCCGACGACGGGCATCATCTGCAAGAACACGAACACGCGGTGGCTGACGTCCTGGGTCTCGAACCGGTCCGTGTAGAACGTGTTGCCGATCCATAGCCACCAGACGGCCGTGAAGGCGATGGCGTATTGCCACAGGTGCTTCCAGTCTGGGTGGGCGGCGATCTCGTGGGCGACTTGGGCGATGACGACGACGAACACCAGGTCGTAGAACAGTTCGATGAAGCCTACCTTGCGCTCGTGGCCTTCGTCCTCGTCGCGCCGGAGGCGGGGCTTCTGCCACCACTCGGTCATCGATCTGACAACTTGACGTGATGAAAAATGTACGACGTTGCTGCCGCATGCCGACGGCGCGTCATTTGGTGGCCTGGACGACCCACCATCCGTCCTCCCGATCGACGCGTACATCGGCGAATTCGGATGCCCGAAGCGGCGCCATGACATCGGATTCCAACGCCTCTGGCAAGTAGCCATGCCGGGTGAAGACCTGGCGGATCCACCACGCCAGCAAGCGACCCGGCCGGCGGCCGGTCCAGGCCTCGATGTCGTCCCGGGTCATGTCGCCGGATCCCTCGACGATCCAGAACTCCCCGCCCGGGCGAAGGACGCGGCAGGCCTCGGCGATACCGGCCGCGCGGTCGGCCCAGTGATGGAACGTCTCGGTGGCGAGGACCCAGTCACGGCTGTCATCGAGAAGCGGCAGGTCCCGGGCATCGGCTTCGTCGAAGCGGAGGTTGGGCGCCTCATGCCGCAGCGCCATCCTGATCTGCCGAGGGTCGAGATCCAGGCCGATCACGTCGGCTTGTGGGTGCGTGGCAGCCAGCTCGGCGGCCATGTGACCTGGCCCGCACCCGATAT
>JBFKXH010000158.1:0-4046 GCA_041638175.1 Thermoplasmatota archaeon | reverse complement strand
CGGATGACGAGGGCACTGATCCCGCCGAGCAGGATCAAGGCGAGGATCCACAGGTCCAGACCCACGTTGTCGAAGGTCGTCGAAAGAGGGGCGTAGCCGACCCACGTGACATTGACGGCCGAAACGCCCTTGAGCACCATGGGCAACCACAAGGCGAGGCCCGCTGGCGGGATGAGCCAGAAACTCAACGCATTGACACGGGGGAACGCCATGTCCTTGGCCTTGATCATGACCGGCACGAAGTAATTGCCAAACCCGGCAAGGGCCGGCATGATCCACAAGAACACCATCGTGGTGCCGTGCAAACTGAAGAATTCGTTGAACGCTTCACCGTCCACCACCGTGGCGCCCGGAAGCCAAAGCTCCATGCGGATGACGAGGGCACTGATCCCGCCGAGCAGGAAGAAAATGAACCCGGCCCACAGGTACATGAGGCCGATCTCCTTGTGGTCGGTGGTCGTCAGCCAGCGCTTCAAGCCTCGCGGCTTGGCGTGACCTGTCTCTTGTAGAACGAACTCGGCAGCAGCCATGCTCAGGCCGCGCCGACGCGGGGCCCATTTATGACCGTGCCGGGGAGCGGGGGCGCTCGGCTTTTATGAGACACCTTCGTCGCCGGCCACGCCTCATGCGTGCTCTTCGCCTCGCGTCCCTGGTAAGCTTCATCACCCTCGCCTTGGCCGGCCCCGTCGCCGCCCGCGGTGGGTTGCCCGAACCCCTCACGCCGCGGGGCGTGATCATCGAGGACATCTACTACAAGGTGTTCTTGGCCGCTGTGATCGTATTCCTGTTCGTCATGGCGCTCTTGGTGTTCGTCATGTGGCGCTACCGCGCCAGCAGCGGCCACGGCCGCGCCACCTTCGAGATGGAGCGCGAGAATCTCAAACTCGAGATGATGTGGATCATCATCCCGCTGTTCATCGTGGGCTGGGTCGGCTTCATCGCATACGTCGGCCTGATCCAGTTGGACAACGGCATCGACGATGACGACGTCTACATGGACCTCTACGTCACGGCGAGCCAATGGAACTGGAAGGCAGACTACGGTGAAGGGGTCGAATTGTTCGCCAACCCGGGAGCCACCGATGGCGTGGTGGCCGCGGAGAACCACTTCCTGCTGCCTGCCAACGTGCCGATCCGGATCACCCTCACCAGTGCGGACGTGATCCATGCATGGAGTATGCTGGACGCCAACTGGAACCAGTTCGCGCTCATCGACGCCAATCCGACCGGCCCCCACGCTGAAAACAGCCTCATCGTCGAGCTGCCCGTCGGGGAGTACCAGGTCCAATGCAAGGAGATGTGCTTCAACCCCGGCCATGCCTACATGCGCGCGGTCGTGGAGGCCGTGCCTATGTCCCAGTACGAAGCCTGGCTCGAGCGCGAGACCCTGCTTGCGCCTTGCGAGATCCGCCAAGAGATCGCGTTCACCATTGACGCCGCCTTCACGGATGGCGTCACGCAATTGGTCAACTCCGGTTGCGCCGTGGTCGACATCACCAACGGCATGAGCGAACCCTTGACGTTCACAGCCGATGGGTACACGGGCTTCAAGCCCGAGGCGACCATCCAGCCGGGCGAGACCGGGCTGATCGTCTTCGAGCCACGCCTTGGTGCCAGCACCATCAGCTTCGGGGACAAGAGCATCTCGTTCGACGCCGTGGAGGCCCAGGTCATCAACGTGGAGTTGGGCGACTTCTACATCACGCCGGCCAGCTTCACCATGGAGGCAGGCACCACCTACCTGATCCTCTTGGACAACGTGGGCGCCACAAGTCACAACCTGTACCTCGGCGGCGCCGTGAGTGAAGGGGACGATGCCCAGTTCCGTTCCGGCACGGTCGACGGTGGCGCCAAGGGAAGCTTCTTGGTCACCCCGACCGAGCCCATGGATTTCGTGACCTGGTGCAACATCAGTGGCCACGCCGGCCTCGGCATGGTCGCTTCGGCCAGCGTCGCGTAGGTAGACTTACCACGACCCCCGCAGGTGCCGTGTGTGGATCGCCGCTGGCTGTGGCTGCTCATCGTGCCGATCGGCCTGACGTTCGCGTACGGGTGGTACTTGTCGGATTGGTTCCGGCCAGACATTCCGACCGCCCCCGCGGGCGGCAACGTGACGCTGGAACCGTTCGCCGATGGGTTCGATCGACCGGTCTTCCTGTTCGAGCACCAAGGCGTCCCATTGGTCGTTGAACAGGCCGGACGCCTGGTCCACCTCAATGGGACCCCATACCTTGACATCCGGGACCGGGTGGCTTCAGACGGCGAACGTGGGTTGCTCGGCGCCGCCAGCGACGGGCGGTTGTTCGTGCACTACACGGACAAGGCAGGCGACACGGTCCTGGCACGCTACGACGGCCCGGACGAGACCATCCTTCTCCAGGTCAAGCAGCCGTACCCCAACCACAACGGCGGGATGATCGCCTTCGGGCCAGACGGCTATTTGTACATGGGCCTCGGCGACGGCGGTCTGGCGGGGGACCCACTCGAACATGCCCAGAATCCTGACACGTTGCTCGGTTCCATTCTCCGCCTGGACGTGTCCACAACAATCGGTGCGCCCCCCGACAACCCCTTTGTGGATGGCGGCGGACACGAGTACGTCTGGGCGTACGGCCTGCGCAACCCATGGCGCTTCAGTTTCGACGGGGGCGACCTCTGGGTGGGCGACGTCGGGCAGGGCGCCGTCGAAGAGATCTCCAGGATCCGGCCTGACGAGGCGGGGGCGAACCTTGGATGGCCCCTGTTCGAAGGCACCACGCGGTATCGCATCGGAACGGTGTCGGACCACCATCGACCGATCACCCAATACGACCACGACGGCGGCCACTGCTCCGTGACCGGCGGGTACGTGCTGCCATCAGGATACGTCTTCGGCGACTACTGTTCGGGCCAGATCTGGCTCTTTGACGGTACGCTCAAACGCGCCCTGGACACGGACCTGAACATCAGCAGTTTCGCGAAGCTTGGTTCCGCCTACTACGTCATCGATCACGGTGGCTCGATCTGGCACATCGCGTCCGCTGGCTCAAAATAAAAAAACCGCACAAGCGACGAGGGCCGTAGAGTCTCCTCTACGACCAGGCCGGTCCGCCTCCACCTGACCTCCCGGCATCGCTGCCTTCGCTTCCTCGCCATTTCTGTCGAGGTCGGGTCCGATTCCGTTGTGGGTCCCTGGAATCACTTCCATGTCCCCGTTCCGGGTCGGTTTTTGCGCTGGTCCTTACGGCACAGGGGTGCAGAGTCACCCCATCCGACGCATCTTCTTCCTGCACGATCCCTTTTCGTGCGCCTTGCAGGCCGTGGCCTTCAGGCGACCGGTTCCTTTCGTTGCCGGCCGGGAATTCCCGTGGTCTTGGCGTTTGCGTGGTGGGCTCAGCTTCGCCGAGTCCACCCATCTGCTACGTGTCCAGATGCCGCTGCAATCTCCCCCCGGATGGTTACCGAGCCCGGCGGGGATGCCGAAGCATCACCCGTCGGGTCGACCGTTCTGGTCAGGGGACCACGATCCCGATTGGGCGTGTGCATCCGTCTCCCCTGGATCACTCCAGGTTCCGCCTGATGGGACGAGCCTTGTCAGGTGCCGCATCGGCCGTTTGGGTCTCCCCATCGGGTCTTTGCGGGTGGTCGGATGCGACTGCAGCATCGCGGGTTCTCCGTCGCGCCTTCCTCTCCCCTTCCTCCTCCCCCGCAGGGGATTCGTCCAAGGCGGTTTGTCCCGTTTCGCCGAAGCGATCCAGGCGTTTGGCGCGCCGGTTCCGGCCACCCCGTGAGGTGTCCGGCCCGCGACGACCGTTGTCGCCGCTTGCGCGGTATCCGGACCATACACCTGCCGCACATAGCCATTTTCTGGAAAGCATGGTTCGGATGGGCCCCCGGCTGCACACTTCCGATGGAACAAGTCGAAGTTGACAAATCCAGGAAAATCGGAGATTTTGTACAGAATTGTACCAATCAAGCCCCAAAAACCGCTGATTTTTCAGACCGCCCAGTTTCCACTGCAAGAATCTGGCGGCGGTTCGAGTGGTTACAAGGGGGTCACCGAAAGG
>JBFKXH010000157.1:0-4075 GCA_041638175.1 Thermoplasmatota archaeon | reverse complement strand
TGGCCAGGCCATGGTGAACCGGCCGCGCGGCACGCGGGATTTCGAACCCGTCGAGATGGCCCGCCGCCGGGCCGCTGAAGGCAAACTGCGCGACGTCTTTGCAAGGTTCAACTACGGCGAGGTCCAGACTCCTGCGTTCGAGGAATTGGAGCTCTTCACGGCCAAGAGCGGCGACGGCATCATCTCGGAACTGTACAATTTCCAGGACAAGGGCGAACGGGACATGACGTTGCGGCCGGAGCTCACCGCGCCGGTCATGCGGATGTACTTCCAAGACCACGCCTTCGATGCCAAACCCCTGAAGTGGTTCTATCACGGTCCGTGCTACCGCTACGATCGGCCGCAAGAAGGTCGCTATCGAGAATTCTGGCAGTTCGGGTGTGAGGTCATCGGGGCCGGCACGCCGCTGGCCTACGCTGAATTGATCGCCCTCGGCGCTGCTTGCTTCGAAGCGCTCGGCCTCAAGGACATCGAGATCCGCATCGGCAACGTGGCGGTCCTGAAGCGACTCATCAACGCCCTTCAGCTTGAAGACCGGGGCGCTGCGATGCGCCTCATCGACAAGGAGGACTTCGAAGGCTTTCGCAAGTTGTGCTTGGATCAGGACGTGGACGAAGGCATGGTGCAGACCCTGCTTGACGTGATGGCCGCACCGGATCTGGCGACAGCATCCGCATTGGTCGATGGTGGCCTTGAAGGCCTTGAAGCGGTCTTCGAACTACTCGAATCGTTCGGCGTCTCGCCCAGACTCAACCTCGGCATCGCGCGCGGTCTCGATTACTACACCGGCATCGTCTTCGAGATGCACTGCAAGGAACTGGAAGCGCAAAGCCAGCTACTTGGCGGCGGCGGCTATGACCTCTCCGGCCTCTTTGGTGGACAGCCCACGGCGACCATGGGCTTTGGCCTCGGCTTTGATCGCGCACTTGTCGCCCTCGAGAAACAGCAGGGCGTCGACGAAGCGCTGCCTGGCCCGGAGGTCTACCTGGCAGCGCTCGGAAATGCCGCCCCCCATGTGGTGCGGATCGCCACTGCCCTGCGGGCGACAGGCAAGCGGGTCGAAGTGGATCTGGCCGGCCGCAAACCGGACAAAGTGGCCAAGCACGCAGACGCGATCCATGCGGCGCACCTGGTCGTCATCGGGGACCGGGATATCGAGGCCGGGACCGTCCAGGTCAAGGCCCTCGCGACGGGGCAGAAACAGGAAGTGCCCCTCGACGGCTTGGCGGACCTGTTCTGATTCGGGATTTCCCCGACGTGGCCTGAACCATTGAATAGCGAGCGGACCATGTTCCTGCATGCGCGCTTGGGCGATCCTGGCGATCCTCCTCTTGGCAGGCTGCACCGAGTCCAAGCCCTCCGACGCGACGGCCGCCCCGCAAGAGCCGGAGCCCCCGATGCCCTCGTATGCCACGTCCGAAGAAGGGGGCTGGCCAGCCCATGACCCGCCGGACGGTTACGACGCTCAGTTACGTCCTCTGGGCGGCGACGAGGCCTGGGACTGGGCGCGCCAGCAGGTGCCCGGTGCTGCGCTCATCTACGCCTCGGCGCACTTGTTTGAAGACGCTGCCAACCGGTGGTTCTTCGGCGTCGTGCATGAGGGCATGGCCAAGCGCGTCATTGTGGTGGCGCCGGGCGCCGAGTACCCGCCGCCCAATGCCTATACGATCCATTACCCCGACGGTGCGGTCTTGGTGCAAACCCGTGCACCGGCGGGCGACCTTCCGGCCATGGCGTTCATGGCGCCGACCGGCAACGGCTCCTACTGGGCCGACGGGGTCGGTGGGTCCTTCATGACGTTCCGCGAGGCAGAAACCAAGTTGCCTGCCAACGTGCGCGGGCTGCCCATGCATTCGGCTGAATCCGCTGAGACCGCGCAGGGATTCTGGATGGTCAACGGGACGGCGGTCAGTGTATTGCCGCATGACCCGGCCCACGCCGATGGACGGACCTCCGCGTGGACTTTCATCCACATGGACGGGGATCAAGCCTGGCGCACCCACGTCGGGCCGCAGGTCCTGCAAGCGCCGATCGAAGGTGTCTACGAGACCGCCGATGGCCCATGGGTCGATTCCGACCAATTGGACGAGGAGATGGGTGGCAGCATCCGTTTTTATTCGCTGACGACGGCGAAAAGCGAATGGAGCCTGCACGTTTGTTGGGGCGATGCCTGTGGCATCGCCCACTTCGATGCCACGACGGGGGCCTTGCGTGTTTGAGCGCGCCCTCCTGGTACTCTTCGCCATCGGACTGGCCGGCTGCAGCCAATTCGAGCCCGTACCCGGCCCAGAAGGCACCATCCACGTCCTGGTCGTCGGCGGCGAGGTGGTCGAATCCGGCCCGCCACCGGAGAGCCATGCTGTGTGCGACGTGGCGCCCCCACCCTTCAGTGCCGACGATGATCAACGCAAGATCTGGTGGATCGACGTCGAATGGTACGATTGGGACTTTGCCGACGCTGGGTTCGTAGTGATCCGCGTCGATCGAACAGACCAGATCGCAGACGATGGCTGCTGGACCTATCAAATGCGACTGATCGAAGGGGATGCCGGGCAGATCACGTGGCGCTACCATGACCTACAGCGCCACGTGGGCGTGCAGAGTGCCGGCCATGCCGTGCGTGTGGGGTCCGCCACGTTGGCCCCCGACCAGGAGACCACTTGGTCGGTGGATGCATCGTGCTGGTGTGACCCGTACGGTCGTGCGGGGGCGTACCGGTACCAAGGCGACCTGTCGATCATGTACCTCGGTGCCTGGGACCGCACGGACATCATTCTGGTCGACGATTGGCGTGACCTGCCGCCCCTCGACGTACCGTACCACTAGGATTCGTCAGCGAGCCACCAGATCAGCAAGTACGCGACGATGCCGATGCCGAAGGAACAGAGGGTCAAGACGACCCAGCCGATTCGGACCCACAATGGGTCCACGTCGAAACGCCGCGCGAGGCCTCCGCAGACCCCGGCGATCTTCTTGTCACTGGCACTGCGCGTGAATTTCTTGGCCATGCGCAGACAGCAGACGCCGGGCTCTTGAACCCGCCGCTAGCCGCCGCTGGCCGCCGACATCAACAGGATGGATTCTCCCGCCGTCAGGACGTCGTCTTCTGGAAGTGGTGTGTTCCCTCGCAAGGCGACCATGATGTCCACTGACTCACCGACCGCCTCGACCAGGTCCGCCACGGTGGCGCCTTCGCTCAAGGAAACGGTCTGATCCTCTTGTCGACGAGGGCGGAACGTCACGTGGACTTCCAAGCGCCAGTGGCAGGATTTGAACCTGCGTGGTCAGAGACCAGCGGATTTCGAATCCGCCGCAATGCCGGGCTATGCGACACTGGCTTGGGATGCGGCCAGAAACAGCCCCTATTTGCCCGTTTCTAAGCCCGCACCTTGCCGCTTGCGCCGCACTGCTGGCATGTGACGGCGACGCGCGTTCCCGGCTTCCCCCGGACGGTCACCGCGCTCTTGCAGCGCGGGCACGGGATGGTCTTGCTGGGCACTTGGATCGGCAGCCAACCCATGACCGCGGTCGTGCCCATCAGAAGCGTGCCAAGAAGCGGCACCACGAGCCCCGCGCCCCAGGAGCCCGTCCCGGGCGTCGCATCCTCGTATTCCCCGAAGCCGCTGCCAAAGACGGCCAGACCGATGATGGCAAGCACGGTCGCGATGGCGGCCAAGGAACTGGCCGTGCGGGCCATGTGCTTGCGGGTCAGCGCCCCCGGAATGGCAAAAATGAACGCCAGCGCAGAGACCACCACGGCACCCACATACCAATTGCCGCCCGTTTCGAACGTCTTGGCCCAGCCGGGGTCCTCGTCGAAGAAAGCCTCCCACTCTTGGCGGAAGTCAGCCCAGCTGATGCGGTCGTCGCCCTGCTTGAGCCCACCGAAGCGCACGTCATACGTCTGTGTGGCGCCTTCGATCTCGCCCAGGTCCACGCGGCCACCCGCAAACAGCAAGGCAACCCCGACCAAGGCGGCCGTGAGCAGCGTGATGCGACTCCAATGCATGGCCCCATGCAGGTCAAGCCGGCCTTGGCGTTTGTGGCCCACTTTTCAAACTCTGCGGGCGTGGCC
>JBFKXH010000156.1:0-4083 GCA_041638175.1 Thermoplasmatota archaeon | reverse complement strand
GGTCGGCGACGGCCTGGTGCCAGGGAACGTCAAGGCAGGTTACCTCATGCGCCTCATGTTCCGGCGAACGTTCCGCTTCGTCCAGAACCTGGGCATCGAGGCCCCGGTCAGTGAACTGTTGGTCGCGAACATGCAGCGCATGGTGTCCGACTTCCCCGCCTTCGAGGAGGCGTTGGGTCGGGCCGCCGACATGGCTGAGCTGGAACTGGCCCGCTACAAGGAAAGCCACGAACGGGGCATGCGGCTCGTGGAGCGCGTGCTGCAAAAAGGCGACATCGACACCAAGCAGTTGCTCGACCTGTACGACACGCACGGACTCGGCCCGAACACGGTCGCTGAGGCGGCTGCCGCCAAAGGCATCACCGTAGAGATTCCTGACGACTTCGACATCCTGCTCGCCGAGCGACACAGCAAGGAAAAGAAGGCCAAGGCCAAGGCATTGGTTCCGGCCGAGATCCCACCGACGCGCCGCATCTTCTACGAGGACGAAGGGCAAGATTGGCGCGTCTTCGACGCGACGGTGACCTGGGCCGGACCGGTCAAGGACGGCATCCAAAAACTGGTCTTCGACCAGACCTGCTTTTTCCATGAGACCGGCGGGCAGCCCGGTGACACGGGGCACATCGTCTTGGGCCACCGCATGCCGACGGCAGCCCACCCCGACCCGGCCACGGAACAACTGGAACACCTCAAGGTCGTGCAGACCAGCAAGGACCAAGATCACTGCGTGCACCATATCAAGACCGCCAAGGCACTCGAAATCGGGACCGCCGTGCATGGAATGGTCGATTGGCAGCGCCGGCTCGATCATACGCGCAGCCACACCGCGACCCACATCATGAACCAGGCCGTGCGCCGGGTGCTTGGGCCGCACAGCTGGCAAGCGGGGACCCAAAAATACGCCGATTGCGCGCGCGTGGACATGAGCCACTACCGACGGCCGACGGCGGCGGAGGTCCAGGAGATCGAGCGGCTGGCCAATGCGGTCGTCATGCAGGGCCGCCCGGTCCACCGGGAATGGTGGAAGCGCCACGAAGCCGAGGCAAAATGGGGCATGACGTTGCTGCAAGGTGGCATCCCGAAGGGCACGGACGTCCGCGTCGTGCGCATTGGATCACCGCCCAAGGCAGACGCGATCCACCCGCTGGCCGACGAGGGCGACTTCGACGTGGAGTATTGCGGAGGGACCCATTGCCACACGACCCGGCAGATCGGACCCATCAAGATCTGGCGCACCGAGAAGATCCAGGACGGCGTGGAGCGGTTCGAGTACAGCGCCGGGTTGCACGCGGTGGGCCGCTGGCAACATGACGAATCCCTGGTCAAAGAGGCCGCGAACGCAGTACAGGTCGCCCCGGCTGAACTGCCGGCTGCCGCGGCACGCTTCTTTGGCGAATGGAAAGAGCAACGGAAGCTCCTGGAAGAAGTGCAAGGGCAACTGGCACAATTGAAGGCCGAGACCGCCGCCGGGGACGCCGAGGAGTTCCACGGCATCCGGCTGATCGTGCAATCGGATCTCGATCCGAGCGCGTTGCAAAAGACGGCCGCCGAGCTGGTCGCGGAACCAAAGACGATCGCTTTGTTGGCCGCACCGGCCGGCGACCAGGTCCGACTGCTCTTTGGGCGCAGTGCCGACGTCGACGTCGACATGGGGGCTGTGCTGCGGGATGCGGCCAGCCACCTGGACGGAAAAGGCGGCGGACGCCCTGATTTCGCCCAAGGTGCCGGCAACAACAACGGCCAGGTCGACGCCTGCATGCAGGCGGCCGCCGACGCCGTCAAGAAGGCACTCAGCTAGGCTCGTCGAGCTCTTCCTGCTTGGCCACCCATCGACTGCGCCGGATGCGCCGGGCGACGAAATCGACGAGCCGGAGCGAGAACTCCACGGCGACGATGAGGGTCAAGAATCCAAGGGCGCGGACCAACTGATCACCGACGCCGACGATCTCTGCCCAGCCCGCTTGGGCGCCGGCGAACCCGCCGTCGACCAGGAAGAAACCAAGCAGCGCCAGCGGCAGCATCTTCGCGATGTCATGGCTTGTCGCTTCGCTCAAGTAGGCTGTGATCCGCACGGCCAGGATGACCGCCATGGAGAGCGCCATCACGTCCGCTACGTCCCGTTGCCCGCTGGTCAGGAAGACCAACGCACCGGTCAACAGCAAGAAGAAGCCAAAGATCACCAAGGGCACGAGGGCAAAGTAGGCTGAATTGCGCGTGATGCTACGCCAGCCCCATTGGGCTTGCTCCTCGATGACCGCCTGTGCCTTGGCCACCGCCGCTTCGGTCTCGACGGCCGCTGCTGCCGCGACCTGTGCCTGTTCGACGACCGGGTCCTTCTCCTCGGCCGCCGCGGTCACCGCTTGCTCCGCTTCTTCGCGGGCCACCTCGGCTGCATCCATCGCCTCGCTCAGTTCGAGCTCGGTTTTTCGCTCGACGCGCGTGGCGAACATGATGCGCTTGGAAAGCACCTGGTAGAACACGTTGACGAGCAAGGCGTAGGCACCGATGAGAAGCGCGGTCCAGACGACCGATCCCGCCGAGAGCCCTTGGCCGAACGTAGCCACAAAGATCCCTTGCGGCCATTCATTCATAAGCCCGCCTCCTCGGGGGTGAACGGCCGGCCCCAACGGGCCAGGTAGGAGTCCATCCGGAGCTTGCGCTTGGCCGACGCGCTGGTCATGCAACGGACCTTGCCGAAGACGGGGCGCTCTTGCCAGGGCCTGTCATAACGACCCAGGCACCAGAAGATGCCACTGACACTGTTCGGGTCTCGGCCGTCCAGGGCGTATCGGTCGTTGAGGGTCAACATCCAGTCGAGCGCCTTTCTTGCTGAGGGCGCCCATTCGAGGATCTTCTTGCCCCAGAGCATGCGCAGGTAGTTGTGGATGATCCCTTCCTCGAGCAACTGACGTTGCGCCGCATTCCAGACCTCATCATCCGTCGACGCCTTCTCAAGATCGCGCAGGGTGTACGGCGCATCGCGGTCCGTTTCATGGGCCTCCAACGTGGCCCTTGCCCAGGCGGGGAGGCTCCTGTACTGCATCCATCGTGGATTGTAGCGTGCCTCCACATGGCCCAGTTCGCGCCAGGTGACGATCTGATCCAGAAAAGCCTCGGCGCCTTCCGAGAGCCCCCACCAGCCAGCACGCTTTCCCTTGGGTTCGCCCCAGCGCGGCGACCAATCCTCCTCTTCCAACACCCGTGCCACGACCTCCTCCGCGCCGATGTGCCCATAGTGTAGGTCCGGGCTGAGGCCGCTCTGGGCCTCCGCATCCGGGTGGTTCCGCTCACCGTACTCGTCGAGTCGCCGCATGAAATCGTCGAGGCGCTGCTGGGCTTGGCCTCCCTCGATGGGGCTTGCGGGCACGTCCTTGGGAAAATGCGGGAGCACCCTGTTGTCCCAGGCCTCGGCCGCCTTAGGCAGCTCCCCGGCCGGCGCATCGGATAACGGATCCGGACTGGCAAAATGCAGGTTGGCCGGCAGCTGCTTTTGCATGTGGCGACGGAATTGGTAGGCACTCACGAAGGGCTTGTCGCTGCACGAAAGGGGCAGGACGCCGACGCTGTCCACGGCCTCCATCCGGACGGGCAGGCGGGCTGCAGCCGCCAACATCTTGGGGAAAAAGAAGCCCGGGTGGTCATCCGCGACCACCAAGGCCGCCTCTTGGGCGTACGCAGCAAGTAGCCCCTTGGCCGCGCCCGCTTCGGGCTCGATGTAGGCATGGTACGGAATGCCGGCGCGCTGGCAGGTCGCATCATGTTGCTCCATGCCGGCCTTGATGAACGCGTGGAATCTGGTGCACGCATACGGGTAGTCGGCGCGCAGGGGTTCCAAGATGACCAGACCACGCTTCAGTTCCCGGGCACGTGCGATGGCATGGTCGAGTGCATGGTTCCATGCCAGGCGGCGCTGACTGGTCATCCAATAGACGACCGGGCCGTTGCCGATGGGGGCATCGTTCAAAGCGCGCTCACGCACGGAGCATCCACTCCGCCGGGTACGGATCAAGGTAGGTCTGGGCAAGCAACCAATCGGGGGCATGCTTGCGCGCATGGTGCTGGAGCAACGTGAGCGGCACCAAT
>JBFKXH010000155.1:0-4085 GCA_041638175.1 Thermoplasmatota archaeon | reverse complement strand
GGACCTGACGAAGGCTGGCGATTCATCGAGCCCTAGTACGCGTCCAACGACCGCTGCTGCAGTACTCGTGGCAAGAACTGGGCATCGGCGCGCCAACCCTTGTGCAGCGAGTGTCTATCCAGGTGACGGAGCGCGCTGGCCGCGTCTTCGAAGACCAGTGGCTTGGCCTGCATCGCACGCTTGGCAGCCTCGCGGACCACCCAGACGCCAAGGGGCGTGGTGTATTCCTCGGTGATCTCGCGCAGGGCGATGGCGGTCCCTTGGCGGCCGATCTTTACCATGTGTTCGAGGATCGGCCGGCGGGTCGCATAGTAGCCGCCCGTCGTGTTGGCTGCATAGGTCGATCGGCCTGTGTGGTCCTCCCAATCGACGGCGGCGCGAGCATCCCGGCCCTGCACCCAGAAGCTGCCTTTGCACCACACCTCGATGTTCTCGAAGCCCCAGACCCGGGGGAGGAGCAGGATATGGAAGCGGTTGCCAAAATGGGTCGCGGCGTGGATCTGTGGTTTGTCGATGGTGGGCAGGTCCAGGACTCGGTCGATCAGGGACTTGCCGATGGTGTCGTCTGTCGCGGTGATGGCCCAGCGCGTGGGCACCAGGCGGCGCTTGATGCCGACCATGCCGGCACTCAGGATCCGCTCCAATTGGTAGGGATCCACGCCGGCTTCATACATCTTGGTCATGGCGCCTGTGGCCAGGAGGTCCGTGTCGGATGTGGCCCGCTCGACCGCGTTTTCGACCCGCACGTTCTCGCTCAGCGTTGCGCGCTGCACTTCGACGGTCGGCCCATGGGGGGCCGTGAACGATGACACGTGCCCCGTGTCCCAGTGCGGCAGCTTGGCGAGGTGGACCTCTGCGTCGACGGGGCGCGCCGCGACGGCAAGCTCCTGGCTCAGGCGCGTGATCCGATCTGGATCGCCGGCCGAGTGGACGCCGACCGTGTGGGTGGTCCGCACGAGGCTACTTCGCAGGCCCACGACGTCCGGGATCGCGTAGCGATCGAGCCACGTACTGGGAGCATCCAGGTCTGCCGCCTTCTCGGGTGACAGGTGTTCGGGGGGCAACATGGGGCCCACGTTCACCTTGGGGTAACCATACCGGCCCACGAACATGCTTGGGGGGCTGCTGCCGTGTAGGTCCTTGCTGGGTGTCACCTTGGGCATGTGGTGCTGGACCCGCCGAAGCAGAGGGCAGGGACTGATGCCGCACAGACTGCGCGCCGCCTTGCATTGCACGCACAGCTCGGGTGGGATGTTGTCCAGGGGATCCAACAAGGCGACGAGACCGTCGTGGGTCAAGAAGATTGATTCTTGCGTGGTGCACCGCGCGGCCCTGGATGTTCCATCCCCTTGCCGCTGGGGTTTTCAAGGATGGAGACGAATCTCCTGTTTGTGCCAGCCATCCTACTCGTCGACGATGAGCCAGATATTATCGCGGCGCTCGAAGGAATCATGGAAATGGAGCTTCCTGAAGTCCAGGTGCTGACGGCCCCCGACGGCCCCGAGGCGCTGGAGGTCCTAGAACAACAGGAAGTGGCCATGATCCTCAGCGACTTCCGGATGCCCAAGATGGATGGCTTGACGTTCCTTCGAGAAGCTCAGCTTCGTCATGGCAAGATCCCCTCCATCCTGTTGACGGCATTTCCTGACCGGAAGCTGGCCGTGGAAGCCGCCCAGGCGGGCATCATCCGTCGGTTCTACAACAAGCCGCCCGACATCGACCAATTGATCAATGGCATCAAGGAACTCTTGAGCCCTGAGGAACTGAAGCACGAGTAGTTATGAGGCGACCTTGTGTCGCCGGCTCCGTGGACCTGGTCAGCCCCCTGGACTACCGGTACGGACGCCAAGAAATGAAAGCGGTCTTCACGGAGCGCGCCCGCCTGCGCTATTTGATGCAGGTGGAAGCGGCCCTCGCGTGGGCCCACGCAAAGACCGGCACGGTGCCCATGGATGCGGCCGAAGCGCTGCAGACCATCGCCGACAACGATGGACGGGTCACGCCAGAGCGCGTCAAGGAGATCGAAGCGGAGATCAAGCATGACCTGATGGCCGTCGTCAAGGCGATGAGCGAAGCCGCGGACGAAGATTTCCCGGACCTACTGCCCGGCAAATACGTCCACCAAGGCGCCACCAGCTACGATACCATCGACACGGCCAATGCATTGCAATTCCGCGATGCCAATGACCTGGTCGCCGATGCGTGCCGCCGCCTGCGCGATGCGTTGCTGAAGTTGGCGGATGAGCACCGGCACACGACCATGCTGGGTCGCACCCACGGCCAAAGCGCTGTCCCCATCACCTTCGGCCTGAAGATGGCCGTCTTTGCCAGCGAAGTGGGTCGCCACCTGGAGCGCTTGGGCGAATGTCGAAAACGCATCGAGGTCGGCATGATGAGCGGCGCCACCGGATCCATGGCTGCCTTCCGCGGCAAGGGCCTTGAGGTGCAGAAGCTGGTCTGCGACAAGCTCGGCTTGGGGGAGACCACTGCAAGCACCCAGATCGTCCAGCGAGATCGCTACATCGAATTGTTCGGTATCCTCAGCAACATCGCCACCAGCCTGGAGAAATTCGCCACGGAAGTGCGCACCCTTCAGCGTACGGAGCTGGGCGAAGTGGCAGAAGGATTCGATGTCAAGAAGCAGGTCGGCAGTTCGACCATGCCACACAAACAGAATCCCATCACGAGCGAACAGGTCAGTGGCTTGGCTCGCTACGTCCGCACCCACATGAACGCGATCTACGAGAACGCGGTGCAGTGGAACGAACGCGACCTGGCCAACAGTGCCCCGGAGCGCTTCATCCATCCGACCATGTTCATCGTCTTGGACCACATCCTGCACAAGCAAGCTGAGGTCTTCGAGAACCTGCGCGTTTTCCCGGAGAACATGGCCCGCAACATGGACCGCGCCCAAGGCCTGATGATGGCGGAAGCGGTCATGATCGCTCTCACCGAGAAGGGCATGGGTCGTCAGGACGCGCACGAAGTGGCTCGCGAAGCGGCCATGGTCGCGATCCGAGACGGTATCCACTACCGGGAAGCACTCCTGCAAGACGGTTCCATCATGGAGCTTCTTGGCAAAGACGGGGTCCTTGAATCGGTGGACCCGGCCAATTACACGGGTCCCGTCGACGCCATCGTCGACAAGGTCGTCGCGGACACCAAGGATCTCTAACGGGAGGCGCGCGGACACCTCTTACCGGCTCGTATGGCTTGAGCTGTCCAACTTACTCTTCTTCGCTGGTTCCCTTGGCCGCTTTCTTCGCGGCCTTCGCCTTCTTCTTTTCCAGCTTGGCGATCCGGCGTGCTTCTTTCTTGTCGACGGCCAGGTCGCGCATCAGGCTCTCGTCGTACGAAGTATCGCGACCCGGGTATGCGTCGTCTAGGTAGCGTTTCTCCCGGTTGCGGAAGCGCTCTTGGGCGCGCTGGATATCCTCTTCCGTGAGGCCTTCGCGCAGGTATTCTTCGTTGATGACGAACGGCTTGTAGAGCTTCTCGCCCTCGCCTTCTTCCATTTCGATGACTTCGAGTTCGTCTTCTGGGATCGGCTCTTCTTCCTCGCCATTGCGCAAGCGCAGCAGCCAGACGAGCAGGACGATGACCAAGACGATGCCCAGCACGATGGCCAGGTAGACCCACCACGGGAAGTCGCCGGGCAGGGCGTTCTCCAGGGCGCTCTTGTCACTCTTGTTGGGGTCTGTCCCGTTGGCGATCTCTTCCAGGTTGTTGACGCCATCCCCGTCGTTGTCCGCCGTCGCGTCGTCTGGGTCGTTGGGATCCAGGCCGTGCGCGATCTCCTCGGCGTCCGTGAGCCCGTCCGTGTCCGAGTCCGCCTTGGTGGGGTCGGTCTTGTGGATGTGGACCTCGTCGCCGTCACTGAGGCCGTCGCCGTCCGTATCCTGCACGAGGGGGTCGGATCCGGCACCGGCTTCATCGCCGTCGTCCAGGCCGTCACCGTCGGTATCCGGGTTGAGCGGATCGGTCCCTCCGCCGACCTCGGCGCCGTCACTGAGGCCGTCGCCGTCCGTGTCGCGGCGCAACGGGTCCGTGTTGTGGAGTTTCTCGTCCCCATCCGACAGGCCGTC
>JBFKXH010000154.1:0-4094 GCA_041638175.1 Thermoplasmatota archaeon | reverse complement strand
GCGGCGCCTGGCCTCGTCGGACTGCAGCATTACAAGTTCGGTCGCACAACGACCTTGGTCCGGCCGGAAGAGAACTGGGTCCCGACGAGTCCCTTCGAGCCGATCCAGCAAAACCATGACGCGGGACTGCACACGCTGGTCTTGCTGGACATCAAGGCCCACGAGGACTACTTCATGACGGCCAACGAAGGCTTGGAGCTGCTGTTGATGTTGGCCCAAAAGACCGGCGCCGACTGGTTCACCCACGACACGCCCGCGGCGGTCGTCGCGCGGGCGGGCAGTCTGGAAGGGGCTGTCAAGACCGGCACGGTCGGGGGACTACGGGCCATGGATTTTGGAGCGCCCCTGCATTGCATCGTCATTCCGGGCGCCATGCAAGTGGTCGAGCAAGAAGCGTGGGACGTTTTGGCAGCCTAATCAGCGCCTTTATGGGGCCCGGGGGCCCCTTGCATGCATGCGCCTCTGGTTTGCCTTGGGTGCATTTGCCTTGGGGCTCGTCGCCGGCTCGCTCGGGCGGAGCCTCGACCTGCCCGGCCTTGACCTGACCGCGGGGGTGCTGTTCATCCTGGCCATCTTGTTCGCCATCCTGGCGCTGCCCTGGTGGCGTCAATGGCTGCCCCCGCTCGAGCCCATGCCCGGCTTGTTCCAGCGCGTGCCGAACGGGGGCCGTTGGTGTACGCGATGCGGTACACCCGCCCCAGCCAAAGGGGCCTGCGGTGTGTGCGGTCACGCCAAGCCGGTCCGTCAAGCCAAGCCCAAGAAGCCCAAGGCAAAGAAGGAAGCATCCGGCAAGCGACCGGCCAAGGCGGGAGCTCGCAAGAAGGGCGAACACAAACCGCGACGGTCTTAAGCGACGGTTCCGATTTTCGCACGGGAAGCACATCCTCAATGGTCTGGCTGGAACGAGATGACCGCAAGGTCCACCTTCTGACCCGTGGGAACGTCGACGGGATCGTATCGGCAGCGCTCTTTTTGGCGCGCGATCCGGCCACCCGTGTCAGCTTCGTTCCCAGTGGAGACATGGCCGTGGATGTGCTTCGAAAAGACATCGCCAGCCAACAATTCTACCTGGTGGACCTCGGGTTGACGCCGCGTCTAATCAAGACGGTCAATGACAAGGCCAAGACCAAGCAGCAGGTGATCTACCTGGATCATCATGAGCAATCGGCTGAGCTGTGGCACGAGCTCGACTCCCGCACGGACGGGGTCATCCAGCAGGGCATCAGCGCGGCCGGGGTTGCCTACGAGTACCTGGGCCTCAACGGCCTCCACAAGCACCTGGTCGCGGTCGCAGACCAAGTGGAGTACACGCACAGCCCCTTCCACGCCTTGACCCAGCAAGAGGTGGGGCCAGAGAGGCTGGCTGAGGAAGCGCGCATCCTGGACTTCGCGTGGCGCTTCCGCGTGGAAGACGATCGTTTCCGCCTCGGTGCTGCACGGCGCCTTGCCCAGGGTAAATGGCCAAGCGAAGTGCCCGAGATCAAGGGCCGTTACCACCAGATGTGCATCGAGAACCGCTGGGATCGAGCCCTGGAGAGGGTCCGGGAGCGCATCGAACTGAAGCACAACGTGGCGCTGCTCCGCTTCGGGCGCCGCAAACCATCCTTGTTCGGCTTTGGCAGCCGGGCACTCACAGAGGTCGCGCGCGAAGAAGGCGCCGACGTCGCCGTCATGCTCAACAAACGCCCCCAGGTCAGCAGCCTCAGTCTGCGTCGAACCGACGCTGGCGAGGGGGGTCTCAACCTTGGACGATTCGTGGCCGACTTCACGGCCAGTCACGGCATCGTCGGAGGCGGGCATCCGCATTCGGCCGGGGCCAAGATCCCGAGCCGGGCGGTGCCGGAATTCCTGAAGGAGGTGTACTGTCTTGCTTGACCCAGAGACCACCACATTGCAAGAAGTCGTAGGTGCCGCCGCGGCCTAGAGTTGCCAGCGTCCCATGGGCTTGGGCTCCCGCCGCCATCGCCGCAGCCATTGCACGTTGAGGAGGACATTCACGACCGGGACCGGGCTCGCCACCAGGTAGATCCACCAGCCGCTGCGACCTTGGCGGTACGCATCGATGGCGGTCAAGAGGCCCCAGGCGACGACGGGGATGTACAAGTCCCGCAGGGCGGCTTGCATGACATCATCCTGGTACGCAGGGTCCGTGTCGGCGCGAAACAAAAGGAAGGCGCCGGCGACTGCCAGGGCCAGGATGAGAAAGAGTCCAAGCACGACTTTTTCTCCCGAAATGGGGGAAGGGGAAGAGGCGGGCGCAGGCCCGGGATCCATGTTACTCGGCGAACTTCGCGTCCCAGGCACCGCTCTTGATGAGCTTGCTGGCTTCGCGGGGGTTGACGCCGTCGACGGTCACGCCCATGGAGGTGCACGTGCCGACGATCTCGTTGGACTTGTTCTTGAGATCCGCACCTTGCAGGTCGTCCCACTTCATGCGGGCGACCGACTTGACCTGGTCGATGGTGATGTCGCCCACGAAGTCGGTCTTTGCGTTGCCGCTGCCCGACTTGAGGCCGATCTTGTCCTTGATCAGGGCCTGCGCCGGCGGTGTGCCGACGCTGATGGTGTAGTTCTTCTTGTCGTCAAGTTTGACCTTGACGGGCACTTGCATGCCGGCAAATTCCTTGGTCTTCTCGTTGATGGCGGCGACGACTTCACCCACGTTCACGCCGGCAGGGCCGAGCGCGGGGGCGAGCGGGCCAGCGTTGGCCTTGCCACCGTCCACGAGGACTTCGATGGTTTCTCCCATGTGTTTCTCCTACCCGTCTTCCCCCGAAGGGGTCCCGTGTTAGACGCCGATGACGCCAGGGATGGAGGGCAAGCCTGCCCACCCGTCGCGGTATAAGAGCTTGGCTGTGCTCAGGAGGGGACCACGCCGGCGCGGATCTTGCTGGCAAGCATCCGGCCTTCGGTGGTCAGGTCCAAGGCTTTTGTGCGACCGGCAGGTGAGACCCGCACGTACCGGTTCAGGTAGCCATTGGCGGCTTCCCCGTCCCGAAGCAGCCGGCCCAGCGTGGGTGCGCTGAGTCCGATGCTCCCGACCAGATCGCTGGCCATCACCGCACGTCCCGATACGCCGCGCTTGGCCACCTCCATGATGACCCGGTGCGCGCTCTTGACGACGCGCAGATCAAGATCGTCCGGCTTGGACCATGCGTTGTGCTCGTGCTTGATCTCGGGTTCCGGGACTTCGGCGGTCTTGTGCATCGGTTGGCTGAGTACCGTCAATTCCTCTTCCGAGGCCGCCTCGATCAGGTCGGCCAAGGCGCGGAGCGCCATCGCGCGTTCGGCTTTGGTGGGGATCTCTACGTCATCAAAATCAAGTTCAATATCGATGCGCGCATGAAATCCACGCAACGGCCAGGCGGCATCGCCCAAGACTTGCTTTCGGTTGAGCTCGAACACTCGCATGCTGGAACCGACACTTGCAGGGGGTCTTAGCAATTTTCCTGTCGCCGGTTGGCGCCAACTTGGCAGTGGACCGGGCCCTTGACACCAATCGCGGCGGCCCTCTCCTGTTGGCCCTCTTGACGGTCGGGCCCAACGTTTATGCAGGGGCCTTGTGTCGCGCGGCCAAGATGGCGGCCCAGAACGTCACCCCCACCCGCTCCGAGCTCATCAACGTCAAGCGACGCATCACGCTCAGCAAGAGTGGGTACAACCTTCTCAAGAAGAAGCGCGACGGGTTGATGTTCGAGATCTTCCAGATCCTCGACCAGGTCAAGAGCCTGCGAGCGGAACTGGTGCAACGTTACAAGGACGCACAGGAAGCGATCGACACCGCCGCAGCGGTCGAAGGTGGCCTGACGGTCCGTTCGATTGCCAACACGGTCAGCCAACCCCCCACGGTGACCCTGCGCGAGCACAACATCATGGGCGTGAAGGTGCCCAAGATCGACGCGAACAACGTGCGCCGCGACCTGCAGGAGCGCGGCTACGGCATCGTCGGCACCAGTCCGGCCATCGACGAAGCGGTCGAAGGCTACGAGGCTTTGGTCGAGAAGATCATTGAGGCGGCGGAATTGGAGACCAGCATCAAGCGGCTCCTGGACGAGGTCGAGAAGACCAAGCGCCGAGTCAACGCCTTGGAGTTC
>JBFKXH010000153.1:0-4152 GCA_041638175.1 Thermoplasmatota archaeon | reverse complement strand
GGACACCTCACCGTGCGCGACCAGCTCGGTACCTGCCGTCACCTCGCTCAGATAGTGGGTCCGGCCTTCTGCGAGCACATAGTTCGGCAAAGCCCCAGCATTGACCCGGAAGGGCCTGGCCGCGACGAATTCTGATTCGACCGACTCGGCGTGGATCAAGGCAAAAGACGCTGCGGTGGATCCGATGAGCAAACCCTCGCCGGGGGCAAAGGCACTGGTCGCGTCGATGCAGACGCGGTCTCCCGTGCCGCAGTCTTCGATTGCCAAGACCCTGGCTGCGCCCAATTCGATGCCGTGGTCCTTCATCGCGGGTGCGCTGCGATCGCCCTGGGTGCGCAGGATCTCGTCGCATGCGGCGACATCCCCGGGTCGCTGCGGGCACAAGACGATCCCGTGGACGCCTCGGTCGAGGGTGTCGCCAAAAACGCGTACTTGTTGAGGGTCTTTGGCGACTGCATACAGGCTGTCGGGGCGGTCGGCTCGCGCGCCGATCAGGTTCTCGAGGGGGATGATGGTCCAATCGTCGCATTCTACGATGACCCGTCCTTCCTGGTCTGCCGCGGCGGCCTGGCTTGCCGCATCGTGGACGCGGCAGTACGTCGCGATCGGCAGGCCGTCCTTGACCAGCGTGTCCCCGTCTACGCGAACGTCCTGACCGATGATGTGTTCGCAACCCGCCCGGGCGGCCTGCTCCAAGTAGGGGACCTGGTCCTTGACGTGGCGTATGTCGATCCAGAACGGGATGCGCGTCATTGGAAGACGGCCTTGATCTGCTGCATGGCATCGCCGGGATCCTCGGCCTGGAAGACATTCCGACCGACGCTGACTCCGGAAGCTCCCGCCTCACGTGCGATCCGAAGGTCGGCCACGAAGGATGCAAAGTCGTCCCGCTTGGGCCCACCGGCGACGATGACCGGGATGCCGGCACCTCGAACGACCTCTCGGAAACCGGCGTCCCCTGTGAAGGGCACCTTGACCGCATCGGCGCCGATCTCGGCTGCGAGCCTGGCAGCGTGGGCCACCACCTCCGTGGCAAAAGGATCCCGGACGGCGGGGCCGCGAGGGTACACCATGGCGATGTGGGGCATGCCGAATTCTTGGCACGCCGTGCTCACGCCGGCCACCGCCTGGACCTGGTCCCCTTCCGTCAGGCTCCCCAGGTTCAGATGGGTGGAAACGCCGTCGCATCCGGCCCGCACCGCTTCTTCGACCGTGGCCACGAGGCGCTTGTCGTTTGGATCCGCCGCCAGGTCCGTGCTCGCCGACAGGTGCATCAGGATGCCCAGGTGGCGTGCCTGCCGGGCGGCCGTCTTGACCAGGCCCTTGTGCAAGGTGACACAGGTCGCGTGTTCGGCGACCGCGGCGAGGGCTTCGGCAGGGCGTTCTAGCCCGGGCACCGGACCCATGCTGATGCCGTGGTCCATCGGGACCATCAGGATGCTACCGTCTGGATCCGTGAGACGCCTGAAGCGGACGGCGTTCGCGCTCATGGACGCCCGCCACTGGCTGTCCATATTTATGCGCTATTCCCCACATATGCCACACAATGCGCTGATGTGGTAAATCATTAAGTACGAATGTGTGCAATGAAGGAGGCATGTGGCAGGTCCTCATCGACCACTTCCGGCGCTATCCGGCGCAAGAACGCGTGGTCCGACTGATGATCCAGCATGGCCTGCACATCCAAGACAACAAGATCCACGCAGGGGCCGTGGAAGTGGCCGACACGGCCGTCGCCCGTGGCGCGAACGTGGACCGACGCATCGTCCGGAGCACCGTCGAGACCATCCTTGAGAACCCGCAATTGAAACGCGCCTTCACGCGTTTTCAACCCACGCTGGACATGAAGGACGTAGCGCCCGAACTGGGCTGCGGCGTCATCGAGATCATTCCGACCAACGCCAGCCGCCCTGGCATCCTTGCCGGAGTCAGCCAGGTCATCACCGATGCGCGCATCAGCATCCGCCAAGCGATCGTAGAAGACCCCGACTTCAACGAGGAGTCGCGCCTGTACGTGGTGACCGAGGACCGGGTCCCGGGGAGCCTGATCCCCATCCTGCAGAGCGTCGAAGGCGTCAAGGGCGTCACCGTCTACTAGGGCCAGCGGTCTGATGTAGTGGCAAGGCTTTGGAGGAACATGGCCACCACCACATCCGTCATGCGGACGTACTTGGCGGTCGTGGGCCTCTTCAACCTCTCAGCCAGCCTCATTTGGGGCGTCAACACCTTGTTCCTGCTCGACGCAGGCCTGACCCTGACCCAGACGTTCACTGCCAATGCGTTCTACACCCTCGGAATGGTCATCTTCGAGATCCCGACGGGCGTCGTGGCGGATACGCTGGGACGCAGGGTCTCGTTTCTGGCGAGTCTCGTCGTGCTGACCCTGGGTACGCTGGCCTATGTGGCCTTGGCAGGCATCGGCGCAGGGATCATCCCGTTCGCCGTTGCATCGATCTTCCTGGGTCTCGGGTTCACCTTCTACTCAGGCGCGGTCGAAGCCTGGGTCGTCGACGCCATGGCCGCCGCAGGCCATGAAGGACCGATGGACCGGGTGTTCGCCCGAGGCGGTCAGATGATGGGTGCTGCCATGTTGGTCGGGACCATGGGCGGCGGTCTGCTCGGGCAACTGGACCTGGCCTATCCCTATGTGGTCCGGGCAGCACTCCTGCTGGCATGCCTTGTGGTGGCGGCCATCTGGATGCACGACCTGGGTTTCGAACGCCGGGCCTTCAAGGTGCGGGAGGTGCCCATGGAGATGCGGCGCGTCACCCGCGACAGTGTGCGCGACGGCTGGAAGCGGCCGGCGGTCCGCCTGTTGATGTTGATCAGCATGTTGCACTGGGGTTTCTTGATCTGGGGCTGGTACGCGTGGCAACCCCATTTCGTCGAGCTTGCGGGCGGCGCGATCTGGATCGCCGGTGCGGTCGCGGCGGCGGTCAGCGTGACCATGATCGTGGGCAACGGTGTCGCGCCCAAGCTGGCGCTGTGGGTCGGCGACCGGAGCTGGCTGCTTGCCGTGACGCAGACGATCTTCGTCGTCGGTCTTGCAGGCGTCGCTTTGGCCGATACCTTCTGGCCGGCCGTGCTGTCATTCCTCTTGGCCATGGTCGCTTTTGGCATCCACGAACCGGTAAGGACCGCCATGCTCCATGCCTTGATCCCGAGCAGGACCCGTGCCACGGTGCTCAGCTTTGCTGGCCTCATGGCAAGCGCCGCTGGGGTGGTCAGTCAGATCGCTCTGGCCGACTTTGCCGAATCCCGCGGCATCCCCGCTGGGTACGCCATCGGGGCGGTCTTGATGGTGTTCGCCGTGCCATTGGCGATCCTTGGAGGCCGACTCGGCGGCAAGAAGGCCTGCGACCCGGCCCATGCCGCGGCCAGCTCATAGGTCCAAGGTCTTGATCGGTGCCATCGCAGCGCCAGGGTCCTTGCGCCAATCCACATCGGGGTTGTCGCAATAGACCTCCAGTTCATTGCCGTCCGGATCGCGAAAATAAAGGCTCCAGGTGGCGGTGTGATCACTCATGCCCTCGATGGTCACCCCGGCGGACTCAAGTTCCGCCTTGGCCCGGCGTAAGGCCTCCTTGGAGTCTCCTACCTTGATGCCCAAATGATACAGACCTCGCCGACCACCCCGGACGGCACCTCCCCAAGCATCGTCGGGTCCCGGCGCGTCGCCCACCTCGATCAACAAGAGTTCGTGATGGGTGCGATGATCGGCGCCGATGAAGGCGGCGGCCCTGCCGCCGAACGCCTCACCCACTTGCCGAAAACCGAGGAGGTCGCGGTAGAAGGCGACGCTGGTCGCAAGGTCGCGCACATAGAGGACGGCGTGGTAGAGGCCACGGGCTTGCATGGCCCATGGATGAAGCCAGGAAGACAAAGAACCTGGCGAAGCCGCGGGCGCTTTCGGGCCGACCAGGCAACGGACGCTTCGGACCGGATTCACAGCAGTGGTTGCTGGCGCAGCCACTTGATGTCACTGACGTACAATTGCCGGATGTCCTTCAAGCCAAGGCGCATCATGGCAAGCCGCTCAAGTCCGAAGCCCCATGCCAGGACCGGATGCTCGACGCCCAAGGGCTCGGTCACTTCAGGCCGGAAGACGCCGCATCCACCGAGCTCCATCCACTTGCCATGGTACTTGACGTC
>JBFKXH010000152.1:0-4232 GCA_041638175.1 Thermoplasmatota archaeon | reverse complement strand
GCCGCAGGAAGAATTCCATGCCCGCGACAGTGTGGATCTGATCATGCAGCAGGTCACCCTCGGCTACGTCCTGCGTGGCGTCCACCACTGGGGCGCCCACATGATGGTCGCCTGCGTGTTCCTGCACATGATGCGTGTGTACTTCGTGGGCGCCTACAAGAAGCCCCGCGAGCTCAACTGGGTCCTCGGCATCATGCTGCTGGGCATCACGTTCTTCTTCGCCTACTCCGGCTACTTGCTGCCGGCCGACCAGTTGGCCATTGCAGCGGCAACCATCGGGCAGAACATGTTTGGTTCAGTACCCTACCTTGGGGAGACGCTGGCCAAAATCATGTTCAGTGGCACCGACATCAATGCCGGGTTGATTCCTAGGATGTATCTGCTCCACGTGTGGATCTTGCCGTTTGTCCTGTTCGGGCTGATGGTCCTGCACATGTTCATCGTATGGCTGCAAGGGATGGCGGAGCCCCACTGAGGTGACATGATGAAGCTGAGCGAACTCACGAACCTCTACATCGAAGCCAAGGACAAGCTCGAGGCCGAGCGCGGTCCGCCCAAGAAGCAGAAGGCCGTCGCCGGCATCACGCTGGGCGACGAACTGATCCGCGACAGCGCCATCATCAGTTGGTTGGTCGGCACCATCTTCCTGATGATCGCCATCGCCGGTCCGCCACTGCACCCGGCGTACGACATGACGAAGCCTCCGACGTTCGTCAAGCCCGACTGGTACCTGCTGTGGAGCCTGGGCCCCATCTTCCTTGCGAAGTGGCCCATCGCCATCGGTGGGGTCACCATCATCGACACCAAGTTCCTGGGCACGCTCCTGGTCAACGTGGCCTTCGTGGCCCTGATCCTGATCCCGTTCATCGCCGGGCGCGGCAAGGCGCAGCGTCCCATGGAGAGCCCGATGAACGTCGCCATGGGCGTCTTCGGCTTGGCGTTCATCTATTGGATGAGCATCGTGGGCATCGCCGACGTGATCTTCGCCTACGAGGTCGGTCCGCTCAAGGGCGTGCTGCATTGGCTGTTCGAAAGCGGTGTGACCCCAAGTCCAAGTGAACTCATCAATTGGCTGGGCATCATCTCGCTTTGGCACACGATGCTGCTGACGTGGCTGGCGTACTGGCTCGTCAAGAGGCACCGCCCCCGCTACGAGTCGAAGCTCAACGCGACCTACTACAAGGTCCGCTAAGCCGGCCATGTCCACCGCAACGGCTATGCCCAAGTCCGGGAGCCGAAGGCCCATGAAGCACTTGTTCGTGGCCTTGGCCCTGCTGTTTGCGGGCTGTGCCGCACCTGCGCCCGACTCCGCACCGGAGCCCGAGCCAGTCGCGCCTGAGCAGGCCGACGCGCCACAGACACCCACCCCTGCCCTCCCGGAGTCGCCCCTTCAGGCTCGCTCGGAGGTCCCCTGGGGCCTGCACTACCGTTGCGGGCCCGGCCATGAGGCGATGGGCTCCGCAGGTTGCTACGGTGAAGTGGCGGACGCATCGCGGACGATGGGGGAGCCCCGTGTGGCCCTGCATCCGACGGACCCACGGACCTTTGTCATCGCGGTGAGTGACACGCGGCGCCCGGACGCGATGACCAGCGGGGCGGAAGCCATCGATGTGCGCGGCATCACGGTGTACATCACGCGCGATGAGGGCGACACGTTCACGTCGCATGTCATCGATCTGCGCGCCGTCGGAGACCTGCCTGCAAACCCGAGCCTGTTCGGCGCCGATCCGGAAATCGTCTTTGCGCCCGATGGGACCCTGCACCTGACGGGCCTCCTGTTCGTGCGCACCGGCATCCCGTCGCCGACCCAGTTCGAGACCGTTCTGTTTGCCACCAGTACGTCCGATCTGGGCGGCACCTGGAGCGACCCGGTCGTCCTCGACACGGGTGGATACAACGACCGGCAATGGATGTCCACCCACGGCGATGACGTATGGGTCTCCTGGCGCCAGTTGGAACGCGGTGTGTCCAAGGCGCAACGCCTCGGTGGACCGGTCGTCGAATTGGAAGGTTGCCGACAAGTCTCCGAGGTCCGGCACGTGGCTCAGGCCATGGTCGCCTGCCGTGCAGGGGCTGGAGACCTTCGGCTGCAGTCGCTGGATGGCGAGGAAGTGGCATCGGTGCCCGGCGGCTGCCCGGGTTCGACGGCGCGCCTGACGGCGCACGGCGAGACGCTGCTGGGCATCTGCTACGACGGCACGTTCTCCATCAGTCTCGATGCGGGCCAGAACTGGACCACGCCGCGCAGTGTGTTCGCCATGACGAGCCTCGACGATGCATGGGTGGGCCAAGGCCCGTTCGTGTTCGACGTCGAGACCGACCACCGCGGGCACATCCACGTGATGGTGGCCCCGTTCCCGACGACGGACCACCAGTTCCCAGTGTCCGCTGGCCGCCCGGTGGCCCACCTCGTCATCGACCCGGCCGCCCAGACGCTGGCCCATGAGGCGCTGCTGCAAGGCCCTGAGGGTGCCGGGCACACATGGTTCGGATTCGCCGACGATTACTACGGCAGCGACTTCGCCGCGGGCCGAGGCGTGCTTGTCTGGACATCTGCCTCCTGGGACCTGCGCTTCGCGGTCCTGGACATCGCCTGACGACACGGCAAAGAACCGCCCGGCGCATGCGGCCGTGTGCGCATCTCCGTCTTCGAGGCCTCCTCCGGTGGCCTGAGCGGGACTCTCTTTGCCACGGGAGGGCCCGCATGACGGGCCCCAAGCTCCTCGCCGGAGGCAACCCGCAGATCCCGAAAGGCTACGGACAAGCCGCCGTGGATGCGTACATCGAGGCCATGCCCGAATGGAAGCAGGACGTGGGCCGCCGGCTCGATGAGCTGATCAGCAAGGCGCTTCCAGCCGTCCGCAAGGCGGTCAAGTGGAACTCGCCTTTCTATGGCATCGAAGGCCTAGGCTGGATCATCAGTTTCCATTGCTTCACGAAGTACGTCAAAGTCACGTTCTTCGCAGGGTCACGCCTTGAGCCGGAACCTCCCAAGGGCTCCAAGGACCCGTACGCGCGCTATGCGCACGTCGAAGAAGGCGAGGTCATTGACGAGGAGCTCTGGAGTTCTTGGGTGAAGCAGGCCGCTACGCATCCGGGCTGGGCCACCGCCGACATCGAGACCTGGCTGGAAGGATAAGCCGCGAGCGCCTGGATTAAACGCGGGGGCTTGGCTCCGGTGCCCGTGAGCCCGGCCATCGAGACGCGCGGACTGGAGAAGGTCTTCGGGGACACGCGGGCGTTGGCCGGCGTGGACCTGCGCATCGAGGCCGGAACGGTCTATGGGATCCTTGGCCCGAACGGTGCCGGCAAGACGACGACCATTCGCATCCTCTGCACGCTCGTCAAGCCGACGCGGGGCGAAGCGCGCGTTCTGGGGCATGACGTCACGACAGCCTCCAAGGAAGTGCGCCGAAGAATCGGCTTGACCGGCCAGTTTGCGTCGGTCGATGAGGACCTGACGGGCATCGAGAACCTCGTGCTGGTGGGCCGTCTGATGGGCATGAAACCCAAGGATGCGCGCCACCGAGGAAACGAACTGCTTTCGGCCTTCGGCATCGACGAAGCCGCCAAGCGACTGGTCAGCACCTATTCCGGCGGCATGCGCAGAAGGCTCGACATCGCAGCCAGCCTCGTCGTGACCCCCGAGATTCTGTTTCTGGACGAGCCCACCACCGGCCTGGACCCGCGTAGCCGCAACGAAGTCTGGGACATGATCCGGGCCATCGCGGCCACCGGGACCACGGTCGTCCTCACGACGCAGTACCTGGAAGAGGCGGACCGGCTCGCGGACCGGCTCGCTGTCATCGACCATGGCCGGGTCATCGCAGAGGGCACCAGCCAGGAGCTGAAGGCCAGCGTGGGCGCGCGCGCGTTGCACGTGCGCGTGGCGCACCGTGCCGACCGGGACCGGGCGCGGGCCGTTCTGGCTGAACACCTCGGCGTGGACGTGCTTGACGGCGCAGACGCGGCTTCCTTGGCTGCCACGGTCGATGGCAAGGCCGTGGGGGCGGCCCTCGACGCGTTGGGGGCGCAAGGCATCGACCTGGCCGAATGCTCGCTCGGCTCGCCAAGCCTCGACGAGGTCTTCTTCGCCTTGACGGGCAAGCCGGCGGAGGGGCAGCCATGAACCAGACGAGCATCCTTCGGTCGACTGACGGGTTGCAGCCTGCCGGCATCTTCGGAAGCATCCGTGCGCACGCCTGGCGCGCCATCTTGAAGATCAAGCACGT
>JBFKXH010000151.1:0-4256 GCA_041638175.1 Thermoplasmatota archaeon | reverse complement strand
CCGATCGACGACCAAGGACGCTACAACAAGCCGTTCCTCACACCCCAAGAACTGGACATGGTGCTTGGCCTCAAGCCCATGGATGCCTACGTTTTCGACACCTACGCGGCCAACAGCCGATAGGTGAAGACCGAGGCAGCGACCGAGCGGCCCGCCTAGCGCCAGCCACGCTCTTCGACCCGTTCCTGCACGCAGCGCACCGCGCGGTCTCGGCTGCCCACGGGACGGGCGGCAGCAGGGCGCTTGTGACGTCGTAGCCCCTCATGTTTTGTCTGGTTCGGTTCCATTTTCTCTCCTGGAAATGCCGCCAAGCCTTGCGACGGGCGCGCGTTTGCTGTGGCTCTTGTCCCCATTGGTAGCGCGCACTGACAGCCGCCTTCTGTGGACATATCCGTACCCAGAACGCCGCACGATCGGGATGGTCTGCACGCATGGATTCTCTTGTTTTTCCGTGCCTCGGACGACTTCTGGAGCATCAGAGACCATTTCCGGGCAGGTCCTGGGATTTAAGTAGAGCCGGAAGGCTCAGGCACCATGGACGGCGAGGCATTGGCGGCTTTTGTGCGCATGTCCGCATTCGTCGCGCGCCATGGCGACATGGGCGTGAACCCCAAGGAAGCCTTGTCGTTCCAGCGCCTTCTCAATGACCTGGCCGACGAGTATGACCTGGACCGAGGTCAGCTACGGCGGGATGCCCAGGCCATCTTGGACCAAGGCCGCGACTGGACCTTGGATCAGGCGGCGAGCCAGTTCATGCGCGACGCAAAATACCTCGGCAAGCGGTACGCTGGCCGAGCACGCCTGCTGCGCCTGCATACGGACTTCACAGCCATCTGCAACGCGGACAAGAAGATCACGCCCGGAGAACAGATCATCCTGGACGAGTTGCGTTCCATCTGGGATCTGCCGGCGCCGATCCTTTAGGGACGCGGTAGGTGGTCGGTGTCGTTGAGGCGCCGCACCCTGACCTCCCCATCCACTTGCAAGTGACTGATGTTGCCGTTGTCCTGAGGGAAGCGTTCCATGCAAGACAGTGGCGTCCCGGTCAACGTGGCAAGCAGGATACGATTGATTCGTCCATGGGCAAAGACGACCACATCCTTGTCCGCTGCCTCTTCAAGCACACGCCCGCAGAAGCCCCGGATGCGATGTTGTGCGACCAGAGGCGATTCGCCGGACGGAAACGCCTTGTCGATGAAGCCAAGGCTCCATGCATCCAGGATCTGGACGACGCCGTCATGGACCTCATCCATCGTCTTGCCGCAGTAGGCGCCGTAATCCATCTCATACATCTCGGGAGCCACCTGGGCTGCCAGGTCCGGGTGCAGGTCCACCAAGGGTCGCGCCGTGTCACGCGCCCGCTGCATGGGACTTACGAAGACCGCATCCAGCGGGGTCTCTTGGAACGCCGCCGCGACGGCGTGCGCCTGCTTGTGCCCAAGATCCGACAATTGAGCGTCGATCCGAGGCCCTTGGATGACCTGCTGTGCATTGCAGACGGTCTGCCCATGTCGGACCACGTACAGGTTGGCCACGGTCCGAATTCGGACCTCAGGCGTATTAACCCGTGCGGTTTGGGGACCTTGTGCGACGCAAGGATCTGGTGGCACTTCTGGAGGGGACGCCCGATTTTCCCGATCCGCGCCCCGAGCTCGAGCAATACCAGACACCCGCGGCCATCGCAGCGGACCTGATCTGGGAGGCTAGCCAAGAAGGACACATGGACGGCACAGTGCTCGACCTGGGGTGCGGCACCGGAATCCTCAGCAAGGCCGCGGCGGCCATGGGCGGCGACGTGACCGGCGTGGACGCCGACGCAGAGGCCATCGCGTTGGCCAAGGCGCTCGTCCCAGAAGCCCGGTTCCTGGTGGCCGACGTGGCTGATTGGCACCCCGATCCTTTCGACGCGGTGATCATGAATCCGCCCTTCGGGGCACAAAAGCGCCATGCAGACCGCGTGTTCTTCGAACGAGCGATCGAGGCGTGCCCCAAGGGCCCGATCTGGTTCCTGCAGCAGCCCGTCGGGGAGCGCTTTTTCCAGGCATTCTTTCGTGAGAAGGGGCTCAGCGTCGAGCGGGCGCTCTCCTGGGATTACCCCATCGAAGCACGCTTCGCATTTCACGACGACAAGGTCCGGAGCTTCCGCGTCGCAGGCTACGTGGCCCTTGCCTGAGAGCGCCTGACGCTGGCGCGCTTGGCGCGCCGCTGTTCCCGGTCCGGGATGCGCAGATCGTAGACGAGGCGGAACGGCTTGAGGGCCCAGAGCACGTACTTGCCCAGGTCGACCTGCCACCAGCGGTGTCCGATGTAGGCGCTGTCCGGGAAGGCATGGTGGTTGTTGTGCCAGCCTTCGCCATAGCCCAGCCATCCGAAGATGCCGTTGTTTCGCGCCACATCGGGGCTTTGGTAGGGTCGGGTCCCCCATGCATGGCAGATGCTGTTGATGCTCCAGGTGATGTGGTGCATCAAGAAGACGCGGACCGCGCCACCCCAAAGCACGCCATGCCAGAACGCACCCCATGTGCCCATGATGGCCAAGGCCACCAGGCCCGGCATGATGAAGGTCAGGATGTACCACAGCAGTTGGGTCTTCTCGAAGAAGCGGACCACCGGGTCGCGCATCAGGCGATCGAAGCCCGGCCCCTTGTGGACCAGGTTGCCTTTGAACATCCAGCCCCAGTGGGCGTGCCAAAGACCCTCGAGCGGGCTGTGCGGGTCGCCCGGTTTGTCGGCCAGGCTGTGATGCCGTTGGTGCGTGGCAGACCAACTGGCTGGCCCACCCTGCAGGGCATTGACCCCCATCCATAGGAGGATCGCTTGCACCGGCCGCCGCGCCTTGAAGGCACCATGGGTGGTCATGCGGTGGTAGCCAAGCGTGATGCCAAGCCCGCCAAGGATGTGGAATCCGACCAGGAGCCCCAGGTCGAGCCACGTCACGTGCAGACCCCACAGTTGGAGGATCGCAAAGAGCGTCAACGCCAGTGGGATGGCGGAGACGAGGGTGACGGCGATGCGGTTTCCCAGGTGGCGGCCCATGAATGGATAGGTCCTGTCGGTTCCGGACACAGTACCATTCAAATCAGAGATGGGTATAAGGCGCGCAGTGGGCCATTGGGGCCCAAGTATCCCAGGAGGAACCCGGTGTCCAAAAGGAAAGCGTTGGATGCACACGAGGCCAACCAGGCCATGTTGTCCCAGCTTGATGCTTTCCTGGAGGAACGGGCCGAGGAGGACCGGGCCGCCATGGAATCGGTCGTCGAATGGCTGGAACAAGCGGGTAGCTTGGAATCGGAGATCCATGACAGCGTCGAGTCCCTTGGCGCCATTTTCCAGAAGTGGAGCTTCGAGATCCTCTTCTTGTTGCGTCTCAAGGGCCGGCTCCGCTTCAACGAGCTCAAGGATGAACTGACGAGTGTAGGCCAAGAGAGCCTGGCCGGCCGGGTCAAGCAGTTGGCGGGTGTCGGAAGCCGTACGCTGAGCCAGCGATTGAAGGATCTGGAAAGCCAGGGGTTGATCCAGCGCGACGTGTTCCCCGAGGTCCCTGTGCGTGTCGAATACAGCCTGACGTCGAAGGGGTCCCGGTTCGGCGACTTGATCATGCCGGTCATCGCCCACCTTCGGATCTGGGATCTGCGGCGCTGATCAGCGCTTTCCCATGGGGCCCGACTTGTTGCTACCGCTGAGGGCGACCTGGTTGCGGAAGGCGCTGGTGTCCAAGACCAGCAGTACGTTCGACGCGGCCACTGAACCGGGTCCGGTCCCGACGCCCGGCAGTGGACCTGCAATGACAGCCGGGCCAGGGACGCTGCTACGAGGCGCAGCACCCGGGCCAGCAGGGGGTCCAGCCGGTGGCGTGCCGCCGCCTCCTCCGCCGCCACCGCCGCCACCGCCGCCACCGCCGCCGGTGACGCTGATGACCTTGAGGACGGACCCGAGAGCGCCATCATCATCGACCACGACCAGCAGGACATCGTACGTTCCAGCCCCCGGGAACGTGTAGACGAGCGTGGAGCCGTTGCCCACCAGGACCCCGTTGATGGTCCAGCGGTACGACGTGATGTTGCCGTCCGGATCGTCAGAAGCACCCGCGTCGAACGTGCACGTGAGACCGATGCAACTGTGCGCGTAGGATGCGGTGGGCGAGGTATTGTTCGCGACGGCGTGCACGGTGATGACGCGGCTGCGCGAGGCATCGTTGCCATCATCGTCTTCGACGCCCAGGACCACCGCGTACGTACCGGACGCCGTGTAGTTGT
>JBFKXH010000150.1:0-4267 GCA_041638175.1 Thermoplasmatota archaeon | reverse complement strand
CACCGCCCCCAACAACACGGGCAGGCTCTGCTTGGTGATGGTCTTCCAATCGGCGTTGCCAGGCACGCTCGAGATCATAGCAACACCAGCCTCGCTGCCGCCGCAAGGCAAAGCAGGGTCGTCAGATCGCTCAAGGTCATCAGCACAGGGCCCGCCACATTGTCCAGGTCCAGGCCACGGCGGAAGGCAACGCGCATGGTGATGATGGCGACCACACCCATGACGACGCCGCTGACCAAGCCGGCGGAGATCGCAATGACCGCCAGCGGCACCAGGCCCGCACTTTGCGCACCGAGTGCCAAGCTCAGACCGTGGGCGATGGCTGCGGCAGCGAACGCCAGAATGACGCCGAGGACCAAGCTGGCCACGATGCTGTGCGTGACCGCCGGTACGACCCAACGGTCGCGGGGGATGAGGCCGAAGCGCGTCATGGTGCCGAGCCGGCTCCCCATCGACGTGCTGATGTTGCCCCGCATGGCCAGGACCGCAGGCACCAGGGCCAACAGGCCTGGGAGAGCCTCAAGGTGGGCCTCCATCGTCCCAAGAAAACTCCCGGCCAGGATCTCGATGACGGCCATCAAGAGGAGAAGCGGGAGGGATTCCCGGAGGATGTCCAGGACCCGCGTCTCTGCCATCAGTCGGTGTCTTTCTCGACGATGCGGGCGCCTTCAAGGCCCCCGTAGGCGGCGACCTGCCGTCCATAGACGGTCATGGCCGTGCCTGCCATGAGCAGGACCGCTGCCATCGCACCTAGGCCGGCCGTCAAAAGACGTAGGCCATCGTTGGCGATCTCGCCGTCCACGAACCAGTCACCTGGGTACGTTGCGAGGAAGATCCCCGTCGCGAGCAGGCCGACCAAAGCACCGAGCACGGAAAGGACGAGGCCCGTCAAGCCTTGCTTGTTGGCCACGTTGTCCATGCGCAGCGAGACATTGGTCTCTAGATCGATGTGGTGTTGTAGGGCGTGGCGGAACTGCCCCACGTCGAAGACGAGTTCGTCGGACGTGGCGTCGTCGCTGTCATCCTCGTAAATGACCAGGTAGTCACCGAATTCGCTCATTCGACGCCTCCGATGCGGACGCCCGTCACTTCCCCGGTGCTGGTGATGCGACGACCGTAGAAGTACAGGCTGGCGCCAAGGAGCATGAAGATCAGACCGACGCTCCAAGTGCCCATGAGCATGCGGATGAATTCCTGGCTTTCCTCGATGGAACGATCCAAAGCGTACCACGCATCAGGGTAGCCGAGGACGAAGAGCAGGGTCGCCCCCAAGACGGCAAGAAGCCCGACCGTCAAGAAGATCAGACCCGCGACGGCGGCGGGTGTCCGGATGACCGTGGCGCTGACCTGGAGGTCGGCCTCGGTCATTCATCCTCCTCGAACCGGATCGGCACCACCGACTTGACGCGGCCCCCGCGCTCCTTGATGAGGCGCTCTGCCTCCTCCGGGCTGCTGGCTTGGACGCGCGTCGTCCGGGTACGGCCCGTACTCGGCGTCGGCTCCGTGTCGCGGACCTGGGACCCGACAGGGGCCGTGTCCAGGACATCGTCCCCGTCATCCGGGTGGTAGTCCTCGTGTAGGTGGCAATACAGGCTGGCTGCCTGCGCCGTGAGGCGGCATTGCTTGCCCGATTGGGTCAAGGCACCGCATTGATGCTTTTCTTCCTCGGTGCCGGTCTTTCGCAAGAACGGCAAGCCGGTCTTTTCGTTGACCCCGACCTCGTAACCATCAGGCAGAGCACACGGCTCACCCGATTTGGGGTCGGTCTTGGCGAAGAAGTAGATCTTCTGGGTCCGGCCGGTGGTCAGTTCCACGTCCCGTTCGTACAGGGTGAACTCGCCGTGCCGGTAGACGCCGGGTTGCGGCTCTTCCGCTTCCCACGGCTCATCGTCCGGGCTGGCCTGCCACATGGGGTCCCCTTCCGTGTCGGGGACATCTTCGAACGGACTGGACCATGCGGCCACTTCGTCGCCTTCCATGGCCTCCCATGTCGGCTCTCCATCCTCGGCGGGCTGCCACGCATCACCCGGCGCGTCATCGACGAGGTACTCCTCCGCATCCTGGTCGACGGGGATCCAGCCCGCGTCGAGGGCCGGATTGGCGGGCGCCATGGCGCTCGCACCGGCAGCCGTGAACTGCACGAGTTGGATCGGCTTGAACTCGACCTCTTCGCCTTCTTCGCCTTCAAAGCCGTCGTCGCCGCCATCACTGTCGGAAAAGTCGTCGTCGGAGGTGGTGAATTCTTCATCACTCCAATCGTCGGCCCAGTCGTCCGTGATGTCGCCCTCTTCCAGGTCGACCGCGTCGAAGACCTCTTCGCCGGCCTCCGGGTCGGAAGCCAACTTGAACTGCATGGCGCCTTCTTCGCCGCCGCTGACCTTGAACTGCAAGGCGCCCTTGCCTTGCTGAATGGCAGCAGCCGCTTCTTCCGCGGTGCCGGGGGCACCGAATTCGAAGCTGGTGGTCGTCGGACCGGAGTATTCGACCTCGATGACGCGCCCTTCCTCGGCGGTCCCCAGGACCTCCTGGATCTGGCGGTCACTGTAGCCAAGGCGTCGGAGCACGGTCGCAAGGTAATGGCGGTCGGCCCCGGCTTCCGGGTCCATGGCAAGGTGGTCGAGCGTGTTGCGAAGGGCCTCCGAGCTCATCAGTAAACGTCCAAAGTGGGCTGTGTTTAAAGAGAGTCCTCTTGGACCGTGCACCAAGATCGCGCCGAAAAATCATGTTCCCTCGGCCCGTCTGGACAGGTTCTTGGGCCCGATCCGACCCTCTGACGACGCCTCAGATCGCCCCACTGGACCGCTCGGTGCATTTTATAGGGTCGCCCTCTTGGCGCGCCCTCGATAGGGGCACCATGATCCAGTTCGGGCCGGCAGGCATTCCACTTTCATGCAAGGGACGTACGGTGCGCGACGGCATCATCTACACCCGGAACCTCGAGCTGGACGCCATGGAGGTGCAGTTCGTGCGCGGCATCCGCATGACGGAAGAGGACGCTCTGAAGGTCCGGGAGACCGCGGAGGAAGCCGGCATCGAACTCCATGTCAAGGCCCCCTATTACATCAACTTGGCCGGCGACGAACGCAACGTCGAGATGTCGGCCCAGAAGATCATGGCGACCGGCAAGCTCGCCGACGTCATGGGCGCCGAGACGGTCGTCTTCCACCCGGGTTTCTACGGAGATCTGAGCAAGGAAGAGACCCTGAAGCGCGTGGTGGAGAACCTGCGCAACATCCGCAACATCTTCGTGCGCGAAGGCTGGAAGCCCCGCCTCGGCATGGAGGTCATGGGCAAGCGCAACGTCTTCGGAAGCCTGGACGAGGTCATCGAGGTCTGCAACCGCGTCAAGGGCGTGGTCCCGGTGATCGATTTTGCCCACATCCATGCGCGCGGCAACGGCATCCTGCAGAATCCAGAAGACTTCCAGGCCGTCTTCGACCGCTTGGCGCCGCTCAACCTCAAGCACTTCCTGATCCACTTCACGGGAATCCACTACGAGAACGGCAACGCCCGTTACCGATTGCCCATCAAGAAGGGCGACCTGAAATTCGAACCTCTTTGCGAGGTGCTGATGGAGAACAACCTCAGTGCCACGATCATCTCCACGAGCCCCATCATGGAGCACGATGCCATGTACATGAACATCGTCTTTGATCGGGTCAAAGAGCGCCGTGACCAACGCATCGCCCGCGAGATCCGCGAAGCGGCTGAGGCCGAGGAAAAAGCCAAGCGCGAGGCCGAGCGCAAGGCACAACAGGAAGAAGAACGCCGCATCCGGGACGAAGAAAAAGCCCGCATCAAGGCCGAAAAGGAAGCCGAGAAGGCTCGTATCGAGGCCAAGAAGGAAGCGGCCCGCAAGGCGGAGGAAGAGCGCAAGGCCGAACTGGAGCGACAACGCATCGAACTGGCCGTCGAACTCGTAGCTGGCAGCGACGTGGTGCAGACCGACGACACCGGCCGCCGGCAAGTCACGTACGGCGACTACAAGCTGTACAAGAAAGACAAGCGCTTCCAGTTCATGAAGGCCAAGAAGGACGGATACAACGCCGTCTTCAAGGTCCCTGAAGGCAAGGTCGTGGAAGAGAACAAGCAGGGCATCCCCGTGCTGCGCGACCCACCGCCGTTCCGGAAACCCACCATCGTGCAAAGCGACGACACCGGCCGCCGGCAAGTCACGTACGGCGACTACAAGCTGTACAAGAAAGACAAGCGCTTCCAGTTCATGAAGGCCAAGAAGGACGGATACAACGCCGTCTTCAAGGTCCCT
>JBFKXH010000149.1:0-4292 GCA_041638175.1 Thermoplasmatota archaeon | reverse complement strand
TTGCGACACCACGTGGCGGGCATGCAAAATCAACTCGTCGCAGCGGGGTTCGAACCTGGCGACCCGATCGCCCTCTATATGCCCATGACGCCATTCTGTGTGGTGGCTTACCTCGCCATCGTCCGAGCAGGCATGGTCGTGGTCAGCATCCCAGACAGTTTTGCAGCTCCTGAGATCGAGACCCGCATGCGGCTTTCGGGAGCCAAGGCGATCATTACGGTCGAATCGTTCATTCGCGGTGGCAAAGAGGTGCCGATGGCGCCGAAGGCGCGCGAGGCCGCCGGCGACGCGCAGGTGCTCATCGAAGGCGTCGATCTAGGCCTTTCCGCCGGAGATGCCGAAGCGGTGCTGGTGCGGCCGGATGAGGTCTCCAACATTCTGTTCAGCAGTGGCACCACAGGCGAACCCAAGGCCATCCCATGGACCCATCTGACTCCCCTCAAGTGCATGATGGATGGGCATTTTCATCAGGACATCAAGCCCGGCGACGTGGTGGCCTGGCCCACCAACATCGGGTGGATGATGGGTCCATGGCTCATCTACGCGGCTTTGGGAAACCGGGCGACCATGGCCCTGTACGAAGACATGCCCACGGGGCCGGGCTTCGTGGAATTCGTCAACAAAGCACGCGTGACCATGCTTGGTGTCGTGCCCGCGATCGTGCGCGCTTGGCTGCAACAAGCCGTTCCTCCGGGAGCGTTCGAAACGGTCCGCGTCTTCAGCAGTACGGGTGAAGCAAGCAACGCCCACGACTACCTCTATCTGATGAGTCTGGCGGACTACCGGGCGCCGGTCATCGAGTATTGTGGCGGCACGGAGATCGGTGGCGGGCACATCACGGGCACGGTCCTCCAACCCTGCACCCCGGCAACGTTCACGACTCCGGCACTCGGCCTGGACTTCGTCGTGCTGGATGATGATGGCCCTGTCGGGCCGGGTGGACACGGGCAGATCTATCTGGTCCCCCCGAGCATTGGCCTCAGCCAGCGACTTCTGAATCGGGACCATCACAAGGAATACTACGAAGGCTGCCCTTCGGGCCCCAACGGCGAAGTCCTGCGCCGCCACGGCGACGAGGTGCACGTCCTTGCACAGGGTTGGGCGGCCGGCGGTCGCGCGGATGATACCATGAACCTGGGCGGCATCAAGGTCAGTAGTGTGGAACTGGAAGGCGCCATGAACGGCGCCAAGAACGTAGTGGAAACGGCGGCCGTGGCCATCCCGCCGAAGGGGGGCGGAGCAGACCGCCTGGTCGTGTTCGTGGTGGCGACCGATTCGGCGGTTGCCGAGCTGCACTCGATCTTGCAGGACCGCATCAAGAAGCGACTCAACCCGCTGTTCCGGATCCATGACGTGATCCTGGTCGAGGCCTTGCCACGGACTGCCAGCAACAAGGTGATGCGACGGGAATTGCGTGCTCAGTACGCGGCAGCGAAGGCTTCAAGCGGCGCTTGATCGCGAACGCGGGGCCGCTGCCCGAGGGGGCGCCCGATGCGGTCGGCGAACCGTTCCACTGCGTGGAGTCCGTAGCCGCTGGCTTGCTGGGCCCCGATGACGTACAGGGGGCGGTCATCGCGGTGGCGGGCGCGGGCACGCTGCACGAGTGCACCGACTTCATCGGGGATGCGGCGGCTGACCGATCCAGTCAGGCGGACGTAGATGCTGTGGCCTGTGACCTTGTAGGGGACCAGACCGGTGCGGGTGCTCCAGACCAAGGTCGCTTCGTGTTCCTCGAGGATGCGCAGGGCATCGCCTTGGAACCAACTGGCGTCTTGGAACTCAACGGCGATCTCTCCCTGCAGGGGCAGGGCCTGCCAGAGCGCGCTCAGGGTCTCTTCCAGGGCGGCCGTGGCAGCGGGGTTGCGCCGGCCGCCCCATTGGACGTACACCGGGCCGAGTCTCGGGCTTCGTAGGATGGGCTCCACTGCGTGCGTCCATTGAGCGTGCCGGGGGCCATCGAACCGATCGGCCTTGTAGTGGGGTAGGAGTCGCAGGTGGGGTGGTGCCTGCGTGAGGATAGCGTCCGCCGCCTGTCGGGTGAATCGCACGTCGCTGCTGCATGCCATCTCGTAGGCATCGAAGGTCTCGGCATAGGTCTCCAGCATCCGCTCAGGCGCAATGGCCGGCCCGTAGAGGGCGTCCTGTAGTGCCGGCGCGGCAAAGCCGCTCAGCCCGAAACGGACGGGCTTCATAGCCGGACCACCGGCGGCTACGACTTTGCCTGTTCTGGGGGGTGAGTGAAATTACCACCACAGGAGGGCAGCCAGGGCACCGGCCGCGATGGCGACCGTCCACATGGCCAGGGCCATCAGGCCCTGCCGACCCCAAGCAACCTCTCGAGGGCGGATCATGGCCCCCATGCCGGCAAAGGCGATCAAGAACAGCCAACGGTCGACCGCTGCCAAGTACGCCCGCATCGCTTCGGGCATCCAAAAGGAAAGGACGAGAATGCTCAGGAACGCCAGGACCTCCTTGGGCACCGGGGCGCGCCGGCCGGCGCTCCACAACAAGGCGATGGCCGGCAGCATGGCGACGCGGCTCATCTTGACCAGTGCTGCCGTGGACCCGCCTGCTTCACCGCCTACCGTGTACCCGGCTGCGAGCGCTTGTGGCACGGCGTGCAGGGATGCGCCGGCCAAGGCCCCCATTTGCTGGGCGTCGAAAGGCAGGATCCAGGCCAGCAACGGGATCAAGATCAGTCCTGCCGTACCGAGGAATGTGATGATCGCCACGGCAGCAGCGACCTCTTGGTCGGATGCTTTCGTCTGGCTGCGCATGGCGGCGATCGCGCTGGCACCGCAGATCGCAGTACCGATGGCGATGCTCCAGTGGCGCCCCGAGGCGAACGCCATGACGGAGAAGACCGCAGCAAGGACCAGGGCCGCAGTCCCGAGGGCCGCCGGGCCATGGTCGACCGCTTGGCTCCAGGCGATGGTCGTGCCAAGCAAAGCGATGGCGATGAACAGGATGCCCCGACTGGCGGTCTTGGCCCCTTCGACGGCCCACGCGGCACGGCCCGCCAGCACCCCGCCGAGGATGGCCCAGGCCACCGCGGGCACGGGTGTCCAGGTCCCAAGCGCGTGGCCCGCGATGGCAACGGATCCCAACAGCGCCAAGCCTGGAAGCCGTGCGCGCAATCGGGGGTCCACGAAGGAACCAGGGCGAAGGGAGGACTTCAGCCTACCTTTGTCAGACGCGCAGCCAATGGTCATGGGCAGGCACCGGCTCCCGGGGCGTGGCCCCGGAACAGCCGACTACGAGATGCCGCCAGCTTCGACGAGTTGCTCGGGGGTCACAATGGGTCCGAACCGTGCCTTGAGGTCCTCTAGGCCTGCCTTTTGGGCGCTGTAGATCTCGAAGATGCGCGGCGGGCAGTTCGCTTCCTTGCCGTACGCTTCTTCTTGAAGCGCGATGCGTGCGACGATGTTGTCCACGTAGAGGCTGAATTGGCGGTTGTACAGGTCACGCGGGTAGTCCTTTCCGATGATCTGGCTGAACATGCGTTTCAGATCGTCGTACAGAGGCAGGAAGCCGATGGGTGTCTGGATGGCCTTCACGTCGCCATGGGCGCGGCGTTCGAGCCAGGAGAGCCAGACGCGCACGTCGCGCTTCTCCCCGAGGAGGACGGTCTCGCCCGGGTCGCCACCGCGGGCTTCGTGGGTCAAGAAGTAGTTCAGGCCCGCAAAGATGGGTTGGTGGTCCAACTGGGCGTTGTTGAAGAACTTGAACTGGGCATCCATGTAGTCGGCCAGGGGGCCGGGCACGAAGGGCGCATTGGCCCACGGTTGCCTGTTGACGCCGGTGGCGCCGATCTCCGTAGCAGTGGCCGCAGATTGGATGCTGGCACCGATCACGACGCCTTCGTCGGCGTCTTTGGCCACCCACACGGGGGGCATGGTGTCGCTGTCGCGGCCGCTGTACGTGATGACCTTCACCGGTACACCGTCCGTGCTCTTGGCAAGTTCCTCGTTGTAGTTGTGGATCTTGTTCGCACGCAGGGTGCAACGGGCATTCTTGTTGCTGAACGGGACCGGGTTCCCGTCGGCGTCGGTCAGGTCGGGCGTCCATTCGCCCAAGTAATTCTTGCCACCACGAGGGGAAGACCATCCATCGCCCTCCCAGCGCGGGTTCCCCTGTCCGTCCACGAGTACGTTGCTGAAGATGACCTCCGCAGGTTCTTCGCCGCGTAGGCATTGCATCAGGAACGGGTCGGACTCTTCGTTGCAGTCACGGACGATGCCGAAGATGCCGATCTCCGGGCAGACCGCCCGGACTTCCCCGCCTTCGATCCA
>JBFKXH010000148.1:0-4322 GCA_041638175.1 Thermoplasmatota archaeon | reverse complement strand
GTGCCACGCAGGGAGGCGGCAGCCCGACGGATACCACCACCAGTGCTGCAGGGGGCGGGATCGCGATCGCGGGCAAACCACCCAAGATCGGTGACCCCCTTTGGGAGCTCCACTGGGAGGAGTCTCGGTGGTTCGTCGAACGCTTGGACCTTCCCGAGATGACCTTGGTGGTGGGCAATTCAGGCGTCAAGGGGCGCACGGATGCCCAGGTGGCCAAGGTGGCCCACGGTAGCAAGAAGAACCCCCTCGTGCGCGATGCCCTGGCGGAGATCGGGCAGATCAGCCGCGACGCGGTGCCACTCCTGGCCGCCAAGGATTGGGAAGCCACCGGACGCCTCATGGACCAGGCCCATGGCTGTATGCACACGATCGGCGTCAACCACCAGGCCGTGCAGCGGCTCATCGATGCGGTCCGCGATGTCCCCGGAAGCTACGGTGCCAAGATCACCGGCGCCGGAGGTGGCGGGTCCATGATCGTGCTGACAGACAAGCCGGCGCGCGCGGCGCGCGCCATTGAAGAAGCGGGTGGCACGCCGTTCACGGTGACCCTGGGCGGACCCGGGGTGCAATGGCATGACGAAATGCCGTGACGGTTTTCTTGGATGAGGCCTTACCCCAATCGTTGGTCCGCCCCGTCCTTCTCAAACTCGGCGGGTCCGTCATCACGGACAAAGCGGGCGAAGCCAAGTTCAAGAAGCCCGCCTGCAAGCGACTTCTTGGGGAATTGAAGCGCGCCCAGGTCCCGGCTGTGCTGTTCCATGGGGCGGGCTCGTTCGGTCACCCGGCGGCCCTTCGCCATGGCCTGGGAAGCAAGCCCGCCAAGCCAGAGGGGGTCGCAGAGGTCTTGGCGCAGGTCTGCAAGCTCCATGCGGAGGTCTTGGCCGTGGCCCAGGAGCAAGGGCTGAAGCCGCTCTCGTTCCCGCTGCACCATACCGTGTCGAGTGCAGGGGGCCAACTGGAGGACCTTCCCGTGGCACGCCTGCTGCGGGCCCTTGAAGAGGGTTACACGCCGGTCCTCTCGGGGACCCTGGTGCGCGATGCCCAACTGGGCTGGCGCGTGGCGAGTGCGGATGAACTGATGGCGGATCTGGCACCAGAACTGGATCCTCGCCTGGCCGTGTTCTGCAGCGACGTGGACGGCGTGATGGGCCCCGGCGGCGTCATGGACTCGTTCGGACGGGCCGACCTGGACCAATTGCATCCCATGGAGTCGGGCGGCGCGGATGTGACCGGTCGGATGGCCGGCAAACTGGAGCGCGCCTTCGAGGTGGCGGCCTGTTGCCCGACCTGGATCCTTAGTGGTGAGGAGCGCGGACGGGTGCAGGATGTGCTGAAAGGCAAGCAAGTGGTGGGCACGCGGATAGAAATCGACTAAGAAGGCGGGTGCGAGTACGCACACGTGAGCGCCGAGGAGACCGAACGTCGTAAGGAGGAGCACTTGCGCATCCCCCTGGAAAAGGACGTGCAGTCCATCCCCAATCCCTGGGACGCGGTGCGTTTGCGCCACGAACCCCTCGGGGGACTCGACAAGTCCGACGTGGACCTGGGCACCACGTTCCTTGGCCATCGCTTGGCGGCGCCGGTCCAGATCACAGGCATGACGGGGGGCGCACAGCGCGCCAAGGCCTTCAACGACCGCCTCGCGGCCGCCGCGGCGGCCCATGGTCTGGCCATGAACGTGGGAAGCCAACGGGCGGCACTGGAAAACCCGGACCTGGAAGATACGTATCGAGTCATCCTCGACCATGACGTGCCCTTTCGTGGCGCGAACATGGGCCTGCATCAGTTGATCCTCTGGGGCGACGATGCGGTGGCACGGGCCGAGGCCGCCATCGAAATGGTCGATGCCCATGGCCTTTGGATCCACCTCAATCCGCTGCAAGAAGCCGTGCAGCCCGAAGGGGACACACAAGGCAAGGGCGCCCTTGTGGCGATCGAGAAGCTGGTCCGGGAGCTGAAGGCCCCGATCATGATCAAAGAGACCGGCGCGGGAATGGATGGCCGCACCGCCAAGGTGCTTCTCGACGCGGGTGTGGCCGCGATCGATGTGGGCGGATTGGGCGGCACCAGCTTCAGTGCGGTCGAGTACCACCGCGCCGTCGACCAGGGCGACGCCATGAAGGCCAGGCTGGGCAAGACCTTCTGGGATTGGGGCATTCCGACGCCGTACGCGGTCGCGTCCGCCCGGACCGCCTGTCCGGGCCTGCCGCTCGTGGCGACCGGAGGCCTTCGGACCGGTCTCGATGCGGCCAGGGCGCTCGCTTTGGGTGCGGATCTGGCCGGTTTTGCAGGCACGATGTTCCGGGCCGCAGCGGACGAAAAGGCCACGGAGGAGGCCCTCATGCTCCTCGAAGAGTTGAAAACCAGTCTCTTCTTGGCAGGGGTCCGTCGCCCGGGCCTACTGTCCGGGGAGTCCTGCTTATGAACCTTGAAGCCGCCCTCCGGCCATACCTCTCACAGTTCTCTGACGAGATGGATAAATACCTCGTCAAGCGCGAATTGAAACCTGAAGAACTGTACGATGCGGTGCGCCATCTACCCCTGGAAGGGGGCGGAAAACGGCTGCGCCCGATCGTTGCGTTGCTGGCGGCCCAGACCGTCGGCGGCGACTCCAAGAAGGTGATGCCATACGGCGTCGCCCTGGAGATCCTGCACACGTTCACCTTGATCCATGACGACATCATGGACGACTGTGACGAGCGACGCGGCGTGGAAGCGGTCCACAAGAAATGGGGCAACAACATCGCCATCCTCGCCGGCGACACCATGTTCGCTTTGGTCTTCGAACTGCTCGACCAATTGGATGTGGACGATAGTATGTACCGAAGCGTCAGCCAGGACGTGGCTCGCTTGGCCAGGGAGGTCTGCGAGGGCCAGTACTGGGACATGCACTTCGAGAACCAAAAGAAGATCGAGGAGCTGCAGTACTACCACATGATCGAGCGCAAGACCGCCACGTTCTTCGAGGTCGCCATGAAGAACGGGGCCGAGCTCGGTGGGGCCGACCACAACCAGGTCAAGAAGTTGGCCGAATGCGGTCGCCTCATGGGGCTGGCGTTCCAGGCTTGGGACGACTACCTTGGGATCACCGCTTCGGACGAAGACCTGGGGAAGCCTGCTTACAGTGACATCTTCAACAGCAAGAAGACCCTGGTCTACGTGGCGACCCACAGCAAGCTCGACCCCTTCGACCGCCGCCAGTTCGTCGACCTCTACAAGAAGTCCGACAAGTCGGACGAGGAGGTCAAGCAGATCGTGGCATTCATGGAGAAGTCGGGCGGAATTGAGTATGCCAAGACGCGCGCCAAGGAATTCAGCAGCTTCGCCAAGGCGACGCTGGCGGATCTGCCGGAGACGGCGGCCAAGCGTCTGCTGACGATCTTGTGCGATTATGCGGCCAACCGCGGCTACTGAAGCCCGACGCGGAACACGGTGCCCTTGCCGGGCTTGGAGGACACACTGATGGTGCCGCCGTGGGCTTCTACGATGGCCTTGCTGAAGTAGAGGCCCAAGCCGGCGCCTTGCCCGCCTGATTCAAAGGGCTCGAAGATGCTCGCCAGGGTCTTGGCATCCATGCCTTCACCTGTGTCTGCCACTTCGATGATCGGCGGGTCGGGTTGGATGCGCACCATGACCATGCCGCCGGGAGAATGCCGGATGGCGTTGGTCACCAGGTTCCGAAGCACCTGCGTCAGGCGGAGCAGGTCGAATTCTCCCTTGGTCGGCCGCGCCTCGATCTTGAGGTCGACGCCTGCGCGTTCGGCTTCGGCCCGGTGGGCTTCTACCGTGGCCGCCAATTCCGCCAGGTCGCATGGCGCAGGGACGATCTCCAGGGCTCCCGTAGCGGCGCGAGTGGAGTCCAATAGATCATGCGTGAGGTTCGTCATGTGGCGCAATTGGGTGCCAAGGGATTGGATGGCACGCTCCTGGGCGTCGCTGAGGGGACCCAGGTGGCCGCGCTCCAACAAGTAGATCTGCGTCAGCACCGGCGTCAGGGGATTCTTGATCTCATGGGCGGCCACACCGAACATGCGGTTCTGGTGTTCCCCGAGCTCCTCCAGTTCGCGGATCCGATTGCGTGCCTCTTCGGCTTCCCGCTCGATGCTCACATCCCGGGCCAAGAGGACCACGAACGCGTCCGTGCTTTCGCCGACCTGCCGGGCGCGGAACTCGACCCATCGATGTTCGCCCGTGGCGATGGTGGCGACTGCACCGGGCTCATGAGCGGCTTCCAGCAATTCGGCCAACTCAGCCGCCGCGTCGGGCGCGAGCACCGCGTCAAGTGGCTCTCCATCCTGGGTGCCCAGCAGCCGGCGGAAGGC
>JBFKXH010000147.1:0-4357 GCA_041638175.1 Thermoplasmatota archaeon | reverse complement strand
TTCGATGACGATTACTGGCGAGGGGAGATCAATTTCCAGCTCGAGCTTGGAAAGAAGTCGGAACAACAGGCCCTGGCCAAGTATGGTCTGGATTTCGTCACGGACACCTATTTGCCGGAGAAATTGGCGGAAATGGGCGTTCTTCAGTAGCTCGCCAAGTCTTATTCGGGGCCTGCCCTATCTGGAGCCATGCGTGGTCTGTGGTGGATCCTGTTGGTCCTGCCGGCATTGGCCGGTTGCGCTGATGGCCCTGGCGTGACCGCCGGTCCGGACGACGAGGAATGTGATTGCTACGGTGACGCCACGGGGGCGATCCGCGGTGTGGTCGTCGATGAGGCGGTGGTCCCGGTGGAAGGGGCCACGGTCACGCTCCTTGGCGAGGGGATCTCGACCCTGACGGATGAAGGCGGGATGTTCACTTTCGCGGACCTGTCGCCGGGGGTCTACTTCGTGAACGTGACCTCGTTGACCCACGAAGGGGTCCAGGTATCCGTGGAGGTCGTGGCCGGCGTCGAGCCTGCGATCACGCGCGTCCAGGTCGCTCGCCTCTTCGAGGGCACTGCCTTCGTGGACCAGCAACAGATCCAGGGTTTCATCAACTGCGGCTATTCCGCGTATCTGCGTTCGCCGTGCATCATCGACTACACGCAATTGGCCTGCCCCGGCGGCTGTGCTCCGATCCTGTACGGGATCTCAGGGGACGTGCGACGGTTCATCGTGCCAGTGGATGACGGTTGGCAAAGCCGCATCAACGAAATGGTCTGGGAGCCGTCGACCGGGACCAGTCCATCCTTGAGCATGACGGTCAGCTTCTACAATCGGACCACCAGCCACAGTTATGATGGCGCCGCCGGGGTCTCGCCGCTGCGCCACCAGATGGACGTGAAGCCTGACGTGGGTCACCCGGAATGGATTCCGGAAGAGGGACTGGCCGACTACCTGGTCTTTGTCAATCCACATACGGAGGGGAGCGACCTGCCCGTGGCCCTCGTGCTGTCGCAAGGGTTCGAACTGTTCTCCAGCACCTTCTACTATGGCCTCCCGCCGGAGGGTTGGTCCTTCATGGATGGAAATCCGTTCTAAGAGACTTTATGGCCCGGTCGCAGGTGGCCGTCGCCATGGAGCCGCGCAAGGAGGCCATCCGCCACTTGGAAGCTGCCACGGAATCTGGCGAAGGCCAACCGGTGGTCCAAGTCGGTGTGGCGGCCGTGTACGCGCTCCTCCATTTGGCCGATTCCGTGCGGCACGGGCTGCGCGATGTGATCTACGAACTGCGCTCATAGCCGCGCGTCGATCCACAGCGGATGCAGAATCCGAAGCGACGCAGGCCCCAGGCAGGGCCGTGGCAGTCGCGGCACATGGGGACGTTGAACGTCTCCCGTGTGATCAACGGCCACGCAATGGTCAGCGCGCTCAGGCTGATCGCGAAGGCCGTCGTCGCCAACCGGGGCGCGCCGAAGAAGATCACTTCCGCAGCAAGCAGGGCCGTCACTGCGATCGCTGAGGAGAGCAGCAAGGCACCCATGGCGATGCGGGTCGTGGCGCGCATAGACCCTACCTTGCGCGTTGTAGCCCCTTGTAAGCATCGAATCAGGTTCTTATAGAAGAACGAATCCTTCCTTGATAGGTGCACCGGGGAGACCTCATTGACGACGTGCGTGCGACACTGGCGCGCGCAGGCTTTGCCGTGAGCGAACGCTGCGACCTGCGGCCGGTCAGCTTCGACCTGGTCGCCCGGCGCGACCGAGACCTGGTCATCCTCAAGGTGCTCACGAACGTGGATGCTCTGAGCGAACCCATCGCCAATGAGATCCGCGTCCTGTGTCAATTCCTGGAAGGACGGCCTCTGCTCGTCGGCTTGCGTGCCGGTACCGGCGCCCTCGAAGACGGCGTCGTCTACAATCGCCACGACATCCCCATCGTGACGCCATCGACGTTGGCCGAATACGTGCTGGACGGGACCTCGCCCATGGTCTTTGCAGCACCCGGAGGATTCTACGTCCGACTGGATCCTGTAGCGCTTCGCAGGGCCAGGGAGGAAGCGCAACTCAGCCTTGGCGTCATGGCGCAACGGGCGGGCGTCAGCCGCCGTGCCATCCAGATGTACGAACAAGGCATGAGCGCCAGCATCGAAGCCGCCATGCGCCTCGAGGAGTTCCTGCAAGCGGACCTGATCCGGCCCATGGACCCGTTCCAAGCGGTGGCACCGACAGCGCCCGGGCCAGAACCAGGGTCATCGGACGACCCGATGGAGGCGTTCGTCCGGCGTATGCTGGAGGGCCTAGGCTATGAAGTCCGTGCCACCCGTCGCAGCCCCTTCAATGCCCTTTCAACACAAGAGCGTGACACCATGCTGACCGGCATGGGTGAGGACAGCCCCGCCTTGAGGCGACGTGCTCGCGTGGTCACCAGCGTGAGTCAGATCACCGAGCGGCCAGGCTTCTTTGTGGTCAAAGAGACCACGCGGACCGAGATCGAAGGGATGCCGGTCATCAACCGCACCGAGCTTCGCCGGCTCACCGATCCAGAAAAGATCCTCGAGTTGATCCTTGAGCGCCAACGGGGCGCGGTCACAGGCTGATCTGGCCGGTCGTGCTGCGCACGTCCATGTCCCAGAATGCCCAGGTCGCAAAGAACAGGGCCGGGACGCCGAAGGCGCCGAGCAACAAGAACCAGCCCATGGATGCTCCCGGGTACGGTTTGAAGCCGACCGAGTCGCTGGGTTCCCAGGCGTTCTTGAGGACGCTGCCGATCGCCATGCTCATGGGTGCATAGAAGACCCCGACCAGGCCCGGTAGGAACAGCCACCACATCCAGGACGCCATGTCCGCCTGCGCCTTGTCCTTGATCTCGAAGGCACGATCGGTCCGGCCGTCCATCTTTTCGTATTCGAACGGGGCGCCCGCAATGAGCGCACGGATCTTGTCGTCCTCCTGAGCATCGATGGCCGGCTGCAACCGGCCCCAGAGCGCGTGGTTGGGTTCGAGTTGAGCAGCCCGGTCGCGGGCAGCTTGCTGCTCCTGGGTGGCGTTGCCCAGGGCGCTCTGGAAAATGGTGGCGTTCTTCGAATCGCCGGCCGCGCTCGCCTCGTCCACCTTCGCTTGCAGGACGTCGATCGTGCCTTGCTTGGCGATGACGAGTCCTGTTTGATCCTTGTACTCTGCTTCCCCGACCGCGACGGAGAGTCGATTCTCCATCTGGTCGTACATGCTTTCGGTGGCACCCTCCTGGAAATCCATCAGTACCAAGAGGCCTGCACCCGCCAGCACCACACCGGCGACGCAAGCGACCATGACCTTGTTGCGGGCATGGCGGTCCGTTTCCGCATGGGTCCTGGCGACGCCCAGCGCCCAGATCCACAGCAGCGGAAACAGTATGGTCTTCACCAAGAACACGGTGAAACCCTTGGCGGCGTCCAGCACGGCACGGCCTCGCATCGAGCGGCCCAAGATGGCCTCGTTTGTAAGCGCTGCGACGGCGTTAAGGGAGCGCCGGGCGTGGCGTCGCTGTGGCCCGGCCCGTAGGTGAAGCAGATGAAGTGACCCTTACAGAGGAGGCAGGGCTGGCTGCATCCTGGGTCATCTCGTTCTGCGAAGACGGCCTTGGCCCCACAGGCGGCGTGAAGCTCCTGGTCGGCGAGGACCCCCTGGTGATGGACAGCCCCGCGAGTGCTCTTCGCGAAGCGGACATCGACCACCCCGCGATCCAGCCCTACCGCGATCTGGCACGCCAGGTCCAAGCGACCGGAGACCAAGCCACCACTGCGGTCTTGCTCGCGGCACGCATGGTCAAGCATGGCACCCGTTTGATGCAAGGTGGCCTGGGCCGCGCGGTGGTGCTGGATGGCCTCGCCTTGGCGCGTCGCCAGACCTTGTCTCTGTTGAATGCGGCGGCGCGTGAGGTGGATCCAGCAGCACTGGCAGCATGCATCACGGACAAGCCGTGGGCCGACCCCGTGCTGCGAGGGCTGCGCACCCTTTCGGAAGGTGGCAAGCTCCACCTGGACGATGTGCACATCCACGTAGGACGGCGTACGGGCTGGCTGGATGGGCTGGTCCTCGACCTGCCAAGCGATCACCCCCGTCCGGACGTCAAGGTCGCATTGCTGCAAGGGGGGCCGCCAAAGAGTCGCCTGGACGTGGCCATGACCTTGCGGGCCCCGACCGAGATCCCCGAAGACCATGTGCAGTGGAAGCAACAGATCATCGACCAAGGGATCGGCCTCTTGGTCTGCCTCGGGGAAATCCCCGAAACGGCCCGGCCCCCGGGGGTGCTGGTCCTCGACCAAGCGCCCAAGCCGCTGGTCAAGCGCCTCGCGGCCTGCACCGGCGCGGCCCTGGCTCCCGCCCTCGACCGC
>JBFKXH010000146.1:0-4374 GCA_041638175.1 Thermoplasmatota archaeon | reverse complement strand
GGGCCCGGTCACGAACATGTGGCTGGTCTCCTCGGTCATGAGGATGAAGTCGGTCAGGGCGGGGCTGTAGACCGCGCCGCCGGCGCTGGGGCCGACGATGACGCTGATCTGTGGGATGACTCCGCTGGCCTTGACGTTGCGAAAGAAGATGTCGCCGTAGCCAGCAAGCGCGGCCACCCCTTCTTGGATGCGGGCACCGCCCGAATCGTTGAAACCGATCACTGGGGCGCCGACGGCCATGGCCTGATCGAGCACCTTGGAGATCTTCTGGCCTGTCTGGTAGCCGAGGCTGCCGCCAAGGACGGTGAAGTCCTGTGCGTAGGCGAAGACCAACTGGCCGTTGACGTAGCCGTGGCCGCACACGACGCCGTCGCCGTCGAACCGGGTCTTGTCCAGGCCGAAATCCGTTGCCTGGGTCCGGACGAAGGGATCCATTTCCACGAACGTCCCCCGATCGAAGAGGAGTTCGATGCGTTCGCGGGCCGTGTACTTGCCTTTGGCGTGTTGGGCTGCGATGCGCTTGGACCCACCACCTTGCGTCAATCGGGCCTTGCGCTCGCGCAGGTTCTCGAGGGGGTTGCGGCCGTCCTCGGTCGCCCTCTGGGTGGTTTCAGGCATAAGCCTGCGGCGGCTTCGATCCTATTTCAAGTTTACTTCACAAAATTACGGCATTGACGCAAGATCGAGCATCAGCCCGTCGGCACTTGCCGAATGCTTGGATTGACTGGTCGCACGGATATGAACATATCAACCATTGTAGGGCGATCGGGGGCGTCGCGGTCAGACCGGCAGCGCCGGCACGTCAGGGGCCGCCGGAAGCTCTGGCAAGGGTAGGGTCGGGGTCGCATCGGGGTCCTGGGCAGGCTCGTCCTGGGTTTCCCCGTCGGCTGGGGGGCTGGAAGGGGACGGTGGCGGTTCATCCTGGGCGTCGTCGGCCGGCGCAGGCTCGCTCGTAGCCTGGCTGCCGGGCACGGAGCCTTGCGAACCGCTCTCCTCTGGGGCACCGGCCTCGACCGGCGCGGGCGGTGCCGGGTCCTCATCGTCTTTTGCTGGTTCGGGAGCGACCGTCTCGTTGTCGCTTGCGCCAGAGCATCCTGCCAAGGCGACCGCCAACGAGATCCACAACGCCACGCGCATGGGTGAGAGGTCGCTTTCAGAGACTTTGAGGTTCGCAAAGTGCGGGTTGGGCACGGGGGCGGGGTCCCGCTGGCCTTATGGGGACTCGTCCCAACGTTCGAGCACCGTGATGGTGTCGGTCATGCTCGGGTGCACTTGGCAATGATAGGCAAAATCCCCGATCGTCTCGAAGGTCTCCTCGAATTCGTCATTGAGCGCCTGCGTCATGCAGTCCGGCCCAGGGCAATCACCGGAATGGAAACTGTCGTCGTCGGCAGTGACCGTGTGCGGCGTCGTGCCGTCTTCGTGCGTCCAGCGGACCGTGTCGCCGATCTGGATCGTGATCGTACCTTCCACGAAGTCATTGCCTGAGATCGTGATGTCCCAGGTGACCGGGTCGCGCTTCGGCGCGGGTGCTGCCGGTTCACTTGGCGCCGCTGGCTCCGCGGGTGCGGGGTCGTCGCCATCGTCGCCGTCCCCACCGGCGGGAGGATCGGCCGGTTCTTTGTCCTCAGGGCCGTCAGACGCTTCGTCTTCGGTGCAACCCACCAAGAAGAACAACGCCGCCACCAACCAGACTCGCATGCGTGTCAGGCGATTTCATAGGACTTTGGGTTTGTGGTGGGTCAAAGCAGGCCGAGCTTGAGCTTGGCCGCCGTGCTCATGTGTTTGTGCGGGTTCCAGACCGGATCGAAAACGATCTTCGCGTCCACCGTGGCGACGCCAGGGATCCGCTTGAGTTGGCGCTCCACGTCGCGCACGAGGACGTCGCCCATGCCGCAGCCGGGCGCCGTCAACGTCATTTTCACGGCGGCCAGGAGCTTTCCGTCGCCGCGCACGTGCATTTTCAACTCGTAGATCAGCCCCAGTTCCACCACATCCACGGGGATCTCGGGGTCGTGCACGGCCTTCAGCATTTCCCAACCCTTCTTCTCGGCCTCTTCTGGGCCCAGCGGTTCCCCCTCGGCTTCCACCATTTTGGCTTCGTCTGGGATCTCTTGGCCGATGGCGTCGGCGTCCAGACCCTCGATCCGGAACTTGCGCCCGTCTTCGGTCGTGACCGTGAAGCTGCCCCCAAGGTTCTGGTGGATGTGGACCGGTTGGCCCGGGTCCAGCGTGCCGGGCACCCCGTCGGGGATGACGGTGACCGCGACCTTGCGGTTGATGATCACCTGGTTCATTCGGTCGCCACCTGGCCTTCGCCTTCGATGGCGGCCATCAGGGTACGCCAAGGCAAGGCCGCACACTTCACGCGTGCCGGGAATTCGCCCACGCCTGCAAAGACCCGCAGCTTGCCCAGCAGCTCCTTGTCCGGCTCGCCGTCCCGGGTCACCAATGCATGGAACGCATTGTAGAGCTCCGCCGCTTGGTCCTTGCTCAGGCCTTGCACGGCATCGGTCATCATGCTGGCGCTGGCCTTGCTGATTGCGCATCCGTCGCCAAGAAACGAAACCTCCGCCACGGCCTCGCCATCATAGCGGACATAGACAGTGAGCTTGTCTCCGCACAATGGGTTGTGGCCGAGGCTCTGCGCGTCGGCGTCGTCCATGCGATGGAAGTTGTGGGGCGCCTTGTTGTGCCCCATGATGGTCTCTTGGTAGAGCTCGCGCATGGCGTCGTTCACAAGGCCCCTCCAAAGATCTCGATGACCTTCTCGGTGCCCGCAACGAGGGCATCAATGTCGGCTTTGGTGTTGTACAAGCCCAAGCTGGCGCGGTTCGTCGCCGGCACGCCGAACCGGTCCATCACAGGCTGGGCGCAGTGGTGTCCCGTGCGGATCGCCACGCCTTCGTGGTCAAGCAGGCTCCCCACATCGTGAGGATGGATGCCGTCGATCGTGAAGCTGAGGACGCTGGCCTTGCCTGGCGCGGTTCCGATGAGCTTGACACCCGGAATGGCTGCCATGCGCTCGGTGGCGTAGTCCAGCACTTCGTGCTCGTGCGCCGCGATGGCGTCGAGACCGACGGCCATCAGGTACTCCGCGGCCCGCCCGATGCCGATCCCGCCCGCGATGTTCGGGGTGCCGGCTTCGAACTTGTAGGGCAATTCGTTGTAGGTGGTCTCCTCGAAGGTGACGCTCGCGATCATGTCCCCGCCACCCTGGTACGGCCCCATCCCCTGCAGGAGGGCCTCCTTGCCGTACAGTACGCCGACGCCTGTCGGGCCGTACATCTTGTGGCCACTGACGGCGTAGAAATCAGCATCCAGCGCCTGGACATCGATGGCGAGGTGGGGTGCCGCTTGCGCCCCGTCGATGAGGACCTTGGCGCCCACCTCATGGGCGGCCTTGATGATGTCCTTGACCGGGTTCACCGTGCCCAGCGCATTGCTGACATGGGCGACGCTGACGAACTTCGTGTTGGGTCCGACCAGGTCTTGGAATGCTTCCATGTCGAGTGCCCCATCGTCATCGATGGGGGCCACCTTGAGGACCGCGCCGGTCTGCTGACAGACCATCTGCCAAGGAACGATGTTGGAATGGTGCTCTAGGTGGGTGATGAGGATCTCGTCGCCCGGTCGGACCATGGGACGGACATAGGCTTGCGCGACCAGGTTGATGGCTTCCGTCGTGCCGCGCACGAACACGATCTCCTTGGTGCTCGCCGCACCGAGGAACCTGCGCATGCTGTCACGGGAGTTCTCGTAGTCCCGGGTGGCCCGTTGGCTCAGTTCATGCACGCCGCGATGGATGTTGCTGTTGTCGTGCTCGTAGTAGTGGCGGATCACATCGATGACCGCCTGCGGTTTCTGGGTCGTGGCCGCGTTGTCCAGGTAGACCAAGCGGTGCTCGTGGATGTCTTGGTGCAGGGCTGGAAAATCGGCGCGCAAGGCGTCCACATCGTAACTCATGGCATCGCTCCAAACCAGGAATCGAGGCGTTCGGTGACCCGTTCGCGCAGCCCAGGTTCGACCTTCTCCACCACTTCCGCCGCGAACGCTTTGGTCAACATCTGGCGGGCAAGCTCGGCCGGAATGCCGCGGGCTCGCAGGAAGAACAGGGCCTTGTCGTCCAGCTGGCCGACCGTCGATCCGTGGCTGCATTGGACGTCGTCGGCAAAGATCTCTAGCTGGGGCGTGGATTCGGCGAGCGCCTTGTCCGATAGCAGGAGATTGCGGTTCTCTTGCTCGGCACTGCTTCGCTGGGCGTCCTTTCGAACGAGGACATTCCCCGTGAAGCTGCCGCGACTGCTGCCTGCGAGGACGCCCTTGTAGAGCTCCGCGCTGGTGCAATCGGGGACCGCATGGTCGATGCGGGTC
>JBFKXH010000145.1:0-4405 GCA_041638175.1 Thermoplasmatota archaeon | reverse complement strand
TCCCGGGCCGCCACCTTCACACGCATCGCCCAGGGCACTCCCGAAGGTGTCTTCTTGGCCCGGGTTGGGGGCCATGGGACAATTGTCGGAAGTGTCGGCCACGCCATCGTTGTCATCGTCAGGGTCGACGCAGTCGGGCACGTTGTCTCCGTCGTTGTCGGGGCTGAGGCTGAAGGAACTGAGCGGGTCGCTGCCGCACGCGATCTCATCGGCGTCGGTCTGTCCGTCGTTGTCATCGTTGAGGTCAACACAATCTGGGATCCCGTCGCTGTCCGTGTCGGTACTGGTGCTCGCGGCGTCGCTGGGGTCGCTGCCGCAGCTGGTCTCATCGGCGTTGGATTGGCCATCGCCATCGATGTCCAGGTCACAGGCATCGCCCAGCCCGTCGCCGTCCAGGTCGTCTTGCGTCGGATTGTTGAGTCCGGGGCAATTGTCCATCCCGTTGGGGGCGCCGTCTCCGTCGTCGTCAGGATCGACGCAATCGGGGATGGTGTCGCCGTCAAGATCTGGTGACGTGGAGGCTGGTGCGGTCGGGTCGCTTCCGCACGTCACTTCGTGGCCGTCCCATTGGAAATCGCCGTCCGAATCCGGATTCGTGGCCGAGGTCAGCCATGACGCCTCGTCGAAGTCGCTCAGCGTATCATCGTCGTCGTCCGGATCGACGCAGTCTGGCAGGCCGTCCAGGTCAAAATCAGTAGCGGTGATGGCTGGGTTCAACGGGTCGCCGCCGCAATCCAGTTCGTCGGAATCGGTCTGGCCATCGTTGTCGTCGTCCGGGTCGACGCAGTCTGGCACATTGTCTGCGTCCGTATCCAGACTGGTGGACATGGGATCAAGGGGGTCGCTGCCGCAGGCGATCTCGTCCACATCCAATTGCAGGTCGTTGTCGTCATCGTCATCGACGCAATCGGGGACGCTGTCGATGTCTGTATCCAGGCTGGTCGACGCGGCGCTCAGGGGGTCGCTGCCACAAGCAAGCTCGTCATCGTCGGATTGACCATCATTGTCATCGTCCAGGTCCACACAATCAGGGAATGTATCCGCGTCGTTGTCAGGCGCCAGGGATGCGATGTTGGTGGGATCGCTGCCGCAGGCGATCTCGTCCCCGTCCATTTGGTTGTCCCCATCCGTGTCTGGGTTGACCGGGTCCGTGCCATGCACGTTGGCCTCATCGTAATCGAACAGGAAGTCCTCGTCCTGGTCTTCGCAGTGGTCGCCGTCTGGGAAACCACCTTCGTTGTCCTCTTGCAGGGGATTGTAGTCCAAGGGGCAGTTGTCCACGCCATCTGCGACCCCATCGCCATCGTCATCCGGATCGACACAATCCGGGAGGCCATCCTCATCCGTGTCTGGGCTCAGGCTGGCCGCATCGTACTTGTCGCTGCCACATGCGTCCTCGTCTGCGTTGCTTTGGCCGTCCCCATCTGAGTCGACGGCGCTGGAGCCTGGAATGATGGCAAAAAGAAGCAGAGCAGGCACCAGCAAGAGTAGTGCCAGACGTTGGACGGTCCCCCGACGCACGGCGATGCACTTTCCCCTTTGCACATGACCCTTGTGGGCCACGCGGGCTTCGTCGTCACCCGGGGCACTAAAATACGGCCCGCCACTCGCGGGCGAATGGCCTCACTTCGTAGCCTGTCGCTTGCCTTGACCATCTCGCTTTCCATGGCGCTTGCAGGGTGTTCCGGCGAACCCATCGTCACCGACCCCGTGGTCGGCGAGATCTGTAGTAGTTCGGTGAAGGAATCGGCAAAGCCTGACGGCCAGCCCCATGGCAGCTTCGACCACGAGCTTCGCAACAAGCTCGGCGTCCAAGCTGAAGTGGTGGTCGCTCACATGCACGCGAGTGGCTGTGCGTTGGGGATCCACCGGGCCGATCTGGCTGACGGCGAGTCCCTCACGCTCGACTACGAGCCACACCTGTGGGACGCCTCCGAGCGCGTGGTCTACTGGGGCGAGAAGACCGACTCCCTGGAAGTGGATTGGGCGTGCACCTGGGTCGGCGACCTGCGCTCCGATGGCGTGCACGAGGACGAAGACGAAGTGCTGTGCGCGTGAGTCTGCGTCTTCGCGTGCCCTTCGTACACCGTCGACGGTGATCTTCCGCCGGTCGCGGGCCTCCGCTCAATGATTGGTCATTTTGTTGAATACTCCTCTCGGTTATCCAAAATGATTATTTGCATCCGGTTCGGCTGAGGCGCATGGACGCCGTCACGTTGGTCGTCGCAAGTCTTGCCTGGGCTGCCTCGGAGGCACCGGAGCCCTATGTGTTCGAAGATGCCCTGGATGATGCCACCAGCGGCGGCGAACCTGCGACCGGCTCGGGCGCGGACAGCATCGATGTGGTCTCGGCCGGGATGCGTGAGGATGGCGATGATCTGGTGTTCCACTTGGAGATCAAGGATCTCGAGGGCCTGCAAGACGAGCAGGCCAAGCCCGGTTTCCATGCCCAGTATGCATTGACGTTCGAATCACAGGGGGTCTATTCGATGAGGGCTGACTACGCGGGCTTCGATCACCGGCCGATGCCGCCGTGGCCGCTTTTGCCGCCATTGCCTTTGGAGGAAGCTGCCAGCCCGTGGCGCTTCCAGATCCACGACCACGCGACGGATGAATGGCCCCGAGCAGACGGTTGGATCGAGAACAACACCATCTACTGGCGCGTCTCGCCGTCGGATGTGGGCATCGAAGATACGGTGAGCCACTGGGGCGTGACCACTTGGAACTCCTACGATGACCGAGACCAGATCGGTGATCATGCGGACGCCCATGGGATCTACCAGCTCGGCATCGGCCTGGTGCAGCCTCGGCCGATCGCGGAGCTCGAAGGGGGGCTTCTGCTTGTCGACGCCGAGGACGATGTCACCTCTCGGGGTGATCCGTACGAAGGCGCCGATGCGCGGCCCGTCGACATCTTGGCGCTCGCCGGCGGCGAAGGCCCAGATGGCATGGTCTTCACCCTGGTTCTGGACGATCTGAGCAGCATTTCCGATTTCGATGCGGAACCGGGATTCTCCGTGCAGTATGCGGCGTCGTTTGAGACCCCCGAGCGCGGGGTGTACAGCCTGCGCGCCACGTACCGTGGCGATGACATGTCCCATGGGTCTCCCGGCTGGAGTTTCAGTCTCCATGACCAGGTGACCGATGAATGGCCGGAGATTCCCGGACAGGCACAATCGGATCGTTTGGTCTGGGTGCTGGATCCCCAGATGGTCGGCGTCTTCGAGGGCAATGAGCTGACTGGCTGGTCCGTATCTGCGTGGTTGGCGTACGACGACCGTAGTCAACGCAACGATTGGGCGGGCGGTCACGGCGTATACACCGTGGGCGAAGGCCCAGCCGTCGAATCCGTCCATGTCGAATCATCGCACGAGCACCATGAGGGCGTCGAGGCGTTCGAGGACGTCCCTGGCCCTGGATCGATCGCCGTGATGGCCGCGATCGTGTGCCTGGCGGCGATCCGCCGCCGCTGAGCGCCACGTGACGGCATCCGGCACCTGTCCTTCGCCTGCTTCAGGTGGACAAATCAACGCAATACCCAGACACTTCCGGTTTTTCGGGGCGTGCTTTCGGACACGTTTCCCGAACCTATTTGTGCAGGTCGGCCTTGGCTCGGAAGTACGGGATGCACATGGCGGAAGCGCTCATTCAAGACGGCGACGAGGGCCTGGCGACGGCGGACACACGCAGCAGCGATCAGCCTCGCCGCGAGTTCTTCGACCCTGACGAAGAGCCGCTTCTCAAGCCCAACAAGGACCGGTTTGTGCTGTTTCCCATCAAGCACCACGACATCTGGGAGATGTACAAGAAAGAGGAGGCCTCTTTCTGGACCGCCGAAGAGATCGACCTGGACCAGGACAAGAAGGACTGGGCCAACCTGAACGACGATGAGCGCCACTTCATTGAACACGTGCTGGCCTTTTTCGCAGCCAGCGACGGCATCGTCCTCGAGAACCTGGCGGTCAACTTCACCAAGGAAGTGCAGGTCCCTGAAGCCCGCTGCTTCTATGGCTTCCAGATCATGATGGAGAACATCCATGCGGAGACCTACAGCCTCCTCATTGACACCTACATCAAGGACGCCAAGAAGCGCGACTACCTGTTCCACGCGATCGACAACATCCCTGCGGTCAAGAAGAAGGCCGACTGGGCCATGAAGTGGCTCTCGAAGAAGCGCGCCACCTTCCCCGAGCGGCTCATCGCGTTTGCGGCCGTCGAGGGCATTTTCTTCTCTGGAAGCTTCTGCGCCATCTTCTGGCTCAAGAAGCGCGGCCTCATGCCGGGGCTGACCTTCAGCAACGAGCTCATCAGTCGCGACGAGGGGCTTCACTGTGAATTCGCAGCACTCCTGCACAGCAAGTTGCGCAACCCTGCCGGCGAGGCGACCATCACGCGCATCGTCTGT
>JBFKXH010000144.1:0-4431 GCA_041638175.1 Thermoplasmatota archaeon | reverse complement strand
GGGCGGGCACCCTTTGGTACCACTGCCACGTGGACACGCAACTACACCTGATGCAAGGGCTCTACGGCGTCTTCATCATCGAGCCCAAGAGTCAACGCCACGAGCCCCAGGTCGACCGAGACCATGTCCTGGTCCTGGGAACGTTGAATCGCGACTTCGTCGAGGCGACCCCCGCACGCCTGGCCGACCCGCACGCCGACCACAAGCACAGCGGCGGGTGCGGCGAGACCGGCCAGCCTGGGTGTCAGAACCCGGTGCACGACATCGAACCGGATGTCTACTTGCTCAACGGGGTGAGTGCACCAGCCACGATCTTACGTGAGGACATCCGGGTGGATCTGACTCCGGGTGAAAAGATCCGGCTGCGTATCCTGAACGCAGGGTCGACGTGGGAATCCCTGCACCCGCACGGGCACGACCTGTTCGTGACCCACCTCGACGGCCTGCCGCTTGGCAAGAACAGTTACTGGGTCGACACCTTGCCCATCGCCCCGGGCCAAAGGATCGATGCCGTGCTCGAGGGAAGCAAGGCGATGGAGGGGGTCTGGGTCTTCCATACCCACGTCACGGGGCACGTGACCAACGACGGCCAATACCCAGGCGGTATGTTGACCAAGATCGTCTACGCTGGATTTGAAGAACAGATGGTCGGCGCCTTTTCAGGCGAACAGGTCGGCGGTCAGGCGTTCCAGGAAGCCGTCCTCATCCCCGAAGATCAGGCGCTGCGCGAGCGCTTCGAATTGGGCACCCAGACAGACGCCCTGGTGGAATGGCAGATCCCGATCGAAACGCCATGCGCTCTCGACCAGATCAAGATCCGCGCGGCACTCGATAGCCCCAGCCCCACGTTGCAACAGGGCAACGACGTGACGGTCGTCATCCGCGACGCAGATGGCACTGAGGTCGCCCGCTGGGCCCTGGGCACGCAGCGGGACGGGGAAGGCGCCTGGAGTGGCCGCGACTGGCCCGCTGGGCCTGCCACGGTCGTTGTCAGCGGACGGACCGTCGAGGCGGTCCTGACGCTGGAGGCCGAGCTCGATTACGACGAGTGCCTGTGACCCGGACCCGTCCGGCCCAAGCCCTATGCGTCCTTGCCATCCACGGACCCTCGTGGATCTGAGCTACCCCTTGTTGGCGGGCGCGAGCGTCGTCGTCGCCACCGAAGGTGCCCGGCGTTTTGGTGGTCGCGTCGGCGGGGTCCTGGCTGCTGCTCCCGTGACCCCCACCTTCTCCGTGCTAGCACTCGGGGCGAGCCCGGCTTTGCTTCTTGATGGGCTCCCGATGGTCGCCATCACAGCGGTGGCGGCGGCCTTCTTACTGGTCCAACGCAGTAGCAGCTGGGCCCTCATGCCCCTGGGACTTGGTGGGCCGATCGGTTGGTCCGCGCTGCTCGTGACCGCCGCATGGAGTGCAACAGCGATTCCCGGCGCCCCGACGAAACGCGGTCGCGGTCTGCCTTGGTGGGTGCGCTTCTTCGTCGGCGCAGGCACGGTCTGGAGCGTCACGCTGGTCGCGGGCCTTTGGCCAAGCCTTGCGGGCCTGGTCGCCATGGCCCCATGGCTTTTCGTGGCAAGCCTGGCCGCATCCGCTTGGGATGGAGGCATGTCCTGCCTTCGATCGGTCTTGCAGGGCGGCATGGCAGGGGCTGTGGGGGTCGGCGCATTCGCATGGGCGGCCAGTGCGACAGCAAGCGGACCCGTCTGGGTGGCCTTGGCGATCGGATGGATTGCCTTCGCGGTGACGGCGATCGCGTGGCCTACACCACGCCGACGATCTCGTAGTGCCCTGCCGTCTCCAGCGTGACCGTAACGACCTGGTCGCTGCTGTTTTTCCAGTACCAGCCATGCGTGCCGGCAAACGGTGCCTGGAACGACCCGTGCGCCACGGCCCGCGTATCCACTTCGTACGACTGGAAGGTGCTGCCGCCGCCTGGCTCACCGTGGAAGTCAAAAAACAGCGCCGCGGTGGCATTCCACTGGTAGACGAAGCCACTGCCGGCATCCATGCGGAATTTGTACTCCAGTCCCTGCCCGGGCGCCAAGGAGATGCTGACGGCATCTGTGCGGAACGGGGCGTCCTCCGAGGTGTGGACGCTGCCTTCCGTGACCGGAACGCCGAGGTCTTTGATGCCGATCGCCTCGCCGAACCCCGTGGGGTCGATGCCGTACTCCGCCGGCAGAATGAACAACCCCAGTACGGCGAGAGAGACGAAGGCCGCGATACCCGTGGCTTCCAGGAGCGCGCGTTTGCTTGGCGGTTCGAGTTCGGTCATGAGAAGTACCCCGCGAGTTGGAATCCGATGAGCATGAATCCGCCACTCATCAAGGCGGTGTTCGTCAAGAAAGCATGGCGAAGGTAGCTCGGATGGCGCCTCCAGAAGTCCATGGCCAGGATGATGATCCCCAACGCCAGGATCTGGCCCAATTCGACGCCGATGTTGAACGCCAGCAGGTTGAGCACGAGGCCTTCTTGGCTGAGCCCCAGGTCCTGCACCTTGGTGGCCAGCCCGAAGCCGTGGAACAATCCGAACACAAGGACCGCCTTCTTGGGATCGGGGCGCCAGCCCAGCGTCTTGAATCCGCCGAGATTATCGAAGCCCTTGTACACGACGCTGGCGCCGATGATGGCGTCGATCAGGTACGCATTGGCCGGAATGTCTGCCAAGACCCCGAGCAGGAGGGTCGCACTATGACCGATGGTGAACATGCTCACGTAGAGGGCCACGTCCTTCATCCGGTACAGGAAGAAGATCACCCCGACCAAGAAGAGCAGGTGGTCGTAGCCGGTCACCATGTGCTTGGCACCCAGATACAAGAACGCCCCGGGTGCAAAGCCCTCGTTGTCGGATACGAACGCGGCATCATCGTCGTCGACACCATGGGCGGCCACCAGGGGGACCAGAAGGACCAGCAGGAGCCACCAGCGCACCAAAACGACCAGCCTTCTGGGCACAAGGGGTTTGCGAATCAGGTCGGCTGCGAGCCTACCCTGTGCTCGAGGGTGCGCGCCGCCGTGGCCCCCCGGGGGTCACCCCATCTTGGATTGGATCTCATAGAGATCATGCCGGCGGTCCCGCAGTTGCATGACGCTCCCGAGGCGGCGACTCCGGCGCAGCACTTCCAAGTCGATGTCCCCCACCACGACGGTCTCGACGTTGGCGGTAGCCTCCGCTGCGATGCCGTCGCGCGGGAATCCGAAATCGCTCGGGGTGAAGATGCCGGATTGGGCATATTGGATGTCCATGTTCTCCGAATCCGGAAGGTTGCCCACGGTCCCTGCCGTGACCACGTAGATCTGGTTCTCGACGGCCCGCGCTTGTGCACAGTAGCGTACGCGCAAGTGCCCTTGCCGGTCTTCTGTGCAATACGGCACGAACAAGATGCGCGCGCCTTGGTCAGTGGCCAGCCGCGCCAACTCTGGGAACTCCACATCGTAGCAGATGTTGATGGCGATCTTGCCCATGTCCGTATCCATGACGTTCAGTTCGTTGCCCGCATCGATGCCCCACCAGCGCCGCTCATTGGGCGTCACGTGGATCTTGCTTTGCCTGTCGATGGTGCCGTCGCGCCGAAACAAGAAGGCCACATTGACCAGCCGGTCGTTCTCTTCGAGGATGTGGGTGCCGGCCACGATGTTGACGTTGTAGCTGACCGCCATTTCCGTGAAGTGTTCGATGTATGCCTCGGTGAAGTCTGGGATCTTGCGCACCGCTTCGCTGGGTTTCTTCTCCTCGATGCAGGACAGCAGTTGGGTGGTCAGCAGTTCGGGGAACACGGCGAAGTCGCTCTTGTAATTGGACGCGACGTCGACGAAGTACTCGGTCTGGCGTGCAAAGTCATCCCACGAGTCCAGGTGGCGCATCTGGTATTGGATGACACAACAGCGCACGGGATTGGCGGACTTGACGTGACGGTGTCCTTGCGGCTGGTATTCGATGTTGCGCCACTCCATCAGGACCGCGTTTCCGGCGGACTCTTCGTCGCCAGGCAAGTAGTCCTTCAGGATCCGCACCGGGGTGAACCCTTGCGAGATCTGGAAGTTCAGGACCTGATCCTGCACCTCGCGCCGCTGGATGGCCTGGACGTACGCCTTGGCGCCTCCCTCGTAGTCTCGGAATCCCGGCATGCGGCCGGCGATCAAAATCCGGCGAAGGTTGAGCTGCTCTGCAAGCTCTTGCCGGGCTTGGTAGAGACGCTCCCCGATGCGCATGCCACGGTATTCCGGGTCCACCATGACCTCGATCCCGTACAGGTCGAGACCATCCGGGTCATGGGTCGAGAGGGAGCCGTTGCCGGTGATCTCCTTGAAGTCGTGGTATTCAGGGTGGTCGTTGAAATCGAGCAGGAGGCTGCTGCTGGAACCGACAATGACCCCTTCGAGCTCCACCACGAACTGGCCTTCGGGAAAGAGGTCGTGGTGCTTGGCAAGATC
>JBFKXH010000143.1:0-4467 GCA_041638175.1 Thermoplasmatota archaeon | reverse complement strand
GCCACGGTGTGGATGGTGACGATCTGCTGGCCCGGTTGGATGCGGGCAGCGGTGCCGATCGGCTTGCCGAAGGCAAGGCGCATGCCCATGGACACACGGTCCGCACCCGCGCCGCTGGCCTGCTTGTTCTGGCGCAGCACGTGGTGGGGGTAGACGCGCATGTGAAGGTGGTAGTTGTCACGGCCGGCCTTCTTGTCCATGTAGCGCACCGCGGTGATACGCATGGCTTCGAGGGCCGTGTGGCGCAGTTGGCCGCGCTCCTCGGCGACCAAGTGGATGGCCACGGGGAAGTCAGCGGTCTTGTTGCCACTGTGGAACTGCAGGATACGCAGTCCGGGGACACCGCCCATGTACTCGCGACGAGTGTAGGGGCGCTGGGTGATCTTGCGGTACATGCTGGCAGGGACGCGGGCCATAGGGACACCTCAGAGAGGGAAAGTAAGATTCGCCGACATGGGTCCCCTATATGAGCGTTGGGTCCAGGAAAGGGGTCAGAATGTTCATCCGTCGCCTCCTGGGTCTTGTGGCATGGCCACATCCTACGAGATCTACCGCGCTTTGCACATCGCCTTCGCCGCCTTTTGGGTCGGCGGGGGGATCTTCTGGTTCATGGTCATGCACCCGGTGATGCGCCGCGATGACGGGGTCGCCAAGGCGGTCATGGCCCGCGCCGTGCATGGTCCGTTCTTCGGCCTCACGACCCTGTTCACGGTGGTGTTTGGTCTTTTGACGTTCATCCAACTCGGCGCGCCAGCGTTCTCTGGGGCCGCTGGCATGGTCTTCAACATCGGCATGGGGCTCGGCATCCTTGGCTTCCTGGTCGGCTGGGGAGGCCATTTCCCCGCCGGCATCAAGGCCAAGAAGGCGGTGCAGGCCGGGGACGACGTGGCGTTCGGTGCGGCATTTCGGCGCGATGTCATGCTCGGTCGGGTCAGTGCGGGTCTTGTCACGGGCGCCCTGCTTGCGATGACGATGTACCGTTTCTTCTGAACACCTAAGTGGTGGACCCCTTCGGCGCCGCCATGGACGTCAAAGACGTGTTCGACGATTGGGCCAAGCGCGGACGTGCGGAAGGCATGGAAGAGGGCCACGGCCAGACCGCGGCACCCTTGTTGGAAGGGATGCGGTTCGAAGGCGGCGTCCGTTTCTTGGACCTGGGTTGCGGCAATGGTTGGGCGGCCCGCTTCGCGGCATCTCGTGGCGCGCGTTGCCGAGGCATGGACGTGAGTCGCGAGATGATCGACCGGGCCAACGCCGCAGCGCGCAAAGACCGCCTCAATGCGCGATTCCAGGTGGGTGACATCCACGACCTGCCCTTTGATGATGGCTCCTTTGACGTGGTCTGGAGCATGGAGGCCCTCTATTACGCGGAAGACCCGGACGAGGTCTTGCGGGAAGTGCGGCGGGTCTTGGATCGGGGCGGCACCTTCCACATGCTGATCGACCATTACGCGGAGAACGAGGCCAGTCACAGCTGGAGCGAGGACCTTGGCGTGCCCATGGCCCTGCGCAGCGAATCCGAATGGGCACAGGCGTTCCAGATGGCCATGTTCGCCGATGTGCAGGCGATGCGCTTGCGCGCGGACCCAGACAGCGGGGCTGAAGATTGGAAGGTCCAGGAAGGGACCTTGTACGTGTCGGGCCGGGCGTAGAGCCGCTAAATAGGGCAAGGGGACTTGGCGCGGTATGCGTGGGGTCCTGTCCATCCTCGTCCTGGCCATGCTGGCCGGCTGCTTTGCTCCTGAGGAGCCTGAACAAGGCTCGGTGAGCATCTACGTCACCGATGCGGCGACCGATGAATTCGACGAGATCCACGTCGTTTTCCATGACGTCATGGTCCATGGCGCAGGCAATGGCACGGGATGGATCACCGTGTTCCAGAATGAGACGGGCCTCGACATCGACTTGCTGAACTTGACAGGCGCCCGCTCGGCCTTTCTTGGAGAAGCCAATCTGACCGCAGGCAAATACACCCAGATCCGCATCAATGCCAGCGAGGCGTACGGGATCCAAAATGGAGAGCGGGTCGAGATCACCCTGGCCAATTCCAAACTGAAGGTGGTCAAATCATTCAACATCACGGCCGGCAGCGAAACGCGCATTGTGCTCGACTTTGATCTGGACCGGTCTGTCCACAAGCAAGGGCCCCATGGCTGGAAGATGACGCCAGTGATCGGCAAGACCTTCGTCGAGACCGTGGCGGGCGATGAGAGCGGTGCCGATGTCCATGACGAAGGCGAAGTCGCCGAGATCGACGGCGTCGCGTAGGCAATCGTCATACCCGACCTACCAGATGCCCTCTCGTGCGCAAGCGTGAGCCCCGCAACAACAAGACGACGAAGGCCGCCCAGCGCATCGAACACCCGGAGCCGCCCAAGAAGAAGACCAAGCCGAAGGGTCGTTCGATCGGCGGGCCCTGGGTACGCAAGTAGAGCCCCGGCTCAAAGAGCAGAGGGAGCGCCCCGATGGGGATTTGAACCCCAGTCGACGCCGTGACAGGGCGTCATGATAGGCCACTACACTATCGGGGCAAGTGGCGGCACGACCCAAGCCGGGTCGCGCAAGGCGGCCGACTCGGGTCGCCTATTTAGCCGTTTCAACGTGGAACCCATGGGTGGCCATCGTCCGGCAAAAGCCGAAGTCCAGCGCCCCATGATGGGCCGGGCCAGATTCGAACTGGCGATCTTCGCCGTGTGAAGGCGACGTCATAACCGACTAGACCACCGGCCCATGGGGTTCCACGCAAGCGCGGCGTGGTGGCGTCTCCCGGTGCTCGGCACCGGCATCCGCCACGGGCTACCTGTGGTAGCAGGCGGCCGACTCTGGTCCCCCATTTGAGGGTTGCGAGCCTAATCGTCTTGGAACAGCGAGGGCAGATGGATGAGGTAGGCCCCATCCTTGTGCACGACGATCGGGTTCTTTTCAAGCAGGCCCCGCACGTCGATCTCGTATTCGCCTTGGTCGGCGACCGTGACGGTGTCGGGTTTCTCGTCCATCTCGGTCTCGGCCAGGATCCGCTTGGCGGCCTCCGCTGCTTGCTGGCGGCGCATGGCGTGTTCGCTGGGGCTGAGCGTCTCTTCTGGGTCGAGGCCGCCTTGCGGTACAGCCTTGGATTCGGCTTGCACCTGCTTCATCAGTTTGCGGATGTCTTTGGGCTTCAGCTCGGCCCATCCGTCCGAATCGGCCTTGTCCTGCAATTCCTGGGCAGCTTGCGGAGCTGCCTCTTGGAGCAGTTCGGCCACGACCTGACGAAGATCGCCTTGAGCGTCCTTGGCGATCTCTTTGCGTCGCCCTTCGTCGACTTCCTCGGCCGTGTAGAAGAATCGGGTCCCTTTGCATTCAGGGCAGCCCTTGAGCAGGGCACTGGACCCCTCTTCAAAGGCGAATCCACATCCGAGGCATTGGTGGGGCATCAGTCCTCGTCGCCGATGACCTTGGTGACGATCTTCTCGGAGTCCTTCGACACCAGCTGCAGTAGCTGGGCTGGCCCGATGACCGCCATGCGCGGGCGCGGTCCTCCCATGACGGCCCGTTGCAGGAAGTTCTTGCCGTGGTCCATGCCATAGGACTGCATCTCGATGCCGATGAAGTTGTCTTGGTTGATCTCCATCATGGTGCGCTCGATGAGCTTCGCTTCCTCGTCCGGCGTCAGGCCGCGTTCCAAGATCAGGACCTTGCCCTGCTCGACCTCGTCGAGGATGAAGCGGATCTTTTCCTCGTGACCCATGGCTTCGATCTTTTCTGCCGAGATCAGGTGGATGGCGGGTGCCTTCTCTGCGGCCGCACGTAGGCGTTCGGCGCGGCTTTTCTGGAGTTTCTGTTTCGTCGCCATGAGATCACCGGAAATGCTTGGCCATGGTCTGGTACAGTGCATCCATGTTGGTGCCTTCTCCGGCCGAGATGGGCACCACCGGGTGCTGCGGGAAGGCCGATTTGAGGGTCGCTGGGCTGGCTTCTGGCAGATCGATCTTGTTTGCGACGATGAGCACCGGAAGCTTGCGTGCTTCCAGGTTGCCCAGGATGGTGACGTTGACCTGGGTGAACGGGTCCTCGGCGGAATCCATCACCAGGATGACCCCATCGACATCATCGAGCCAACGGATCGCTTCGATGACGCCTTCTGTGGCTTCCTTGGCGCGGCGCCTGGCTTCTTCTTCGTCCATGCCGTGGTCTTCGACGAATTCGTGGAAATCGATCTGGGTCGCCACGCCGGGCGTGTCGATGACGTCCATGTGCAGCTTGGCGCTGCCGGCGATGAGGTCGATGTTCTCCTTCTTGCGCACGCGGCGCGTCTCGTGGGCCACCGCGCTGGCGGAACCAACGGTCTCGCCGGTGAAGTCGCGGGCGATGCGGTTGGCGAGCGTCGTCTTGCCGGCGTTGGGTGGTCCGTAGATGCCGATGCGGGCGTGCTTCGTACCGAAGGCGCGCTGGAGCCACTTGGAAAGGCTCAGGCTCTGGACAACCTGC
>JBFKXH010000142.1:0-4475 GCA_041638175.1 Thermoplasmatota archaeon | reverse complement strand
GGCAGCGGCCTTCGCAAGCTTCGTCGCATCAACCAAGGTGTGCGCTACGACCTCACCGATCCGCTTCCGGTGCCGTCTGTCTTCACGCGGATCCAGGCCCTTGGCAACGTGGAGGACCACGAGATGTACAAGACGTTCAACATGGGCATGGGCTTCGTGGTCGTGGTGCCGGCCGATGCTGCGGATGCTGCCCTGGAGTGGCTCCGGGACGCCGTGGACTACGAAGTCAAGATCGTTGGTACGGTGGCCGAGGGGCAAGGCGTCGTCCACCCCGTCGGCGGCACCCATTAGAGAAGCAAAGCAAGTCCGGCGCTGGCGGCGACGGCCAGGAGCCCGTGCACCGGTCCTCCGAACGATCCTTCCCGTTGGTGAAGGTGGAGGTAGAGTCCGACCACCAAAAGCGCGCCGAGGACCATGCCATGGAGCGTGGTCCACAAGGCGCCCTGGGCCCACCGACCTGTCGTCCATGCAAAGACCGCCAGGAGCCCGGCCACGATGCCGGTCTGGTAGGCTCGCTTGGAACCACGCGCCTCGATCGCGTGGCCGATCATGCCGAGCATGCCCAAGATGGCCGGCGCCCCATGCCAGGGCGCGATGGCATCCTGGTCGAACCACAAGGGGATCCCCGTGAGGAAGGCGAGGGCCAGCCACCAACTGGTCAGGGGCCCAAGCCATGCGCGCATGGGCTACGCACGGCGCCGACGGGCATGAGGCTTGCGAAGCAGGAGCGGGGCCATGGCCAGGGTCAGCAAATAGACGAAGAGGACACCCAGTGCGGTGAGGATGGCCAGGTTCTTGCTCTGCAGGAAATAGACGCCGCCGAGGACCAGGAACGCGACCAGGCTCGTGGCGGTGGTGCCGGTGATGGAACCGCCCGCGTGCATGAAAGCGTCCGCGACCGGATCGGCCGCTTGGCTTTCCCGGTGTCGGCCGGCCAAGTGGACCAGGTCGTCGACGCCGGCGGCCACGGTGATCGCGAAGGCGAGCAGGAACATGTCGTTGAGCGCTGCGTTGTTGGCGGTCCCGAACGCCTCATAGGCGCCGTCGAGCAGCGGGATGGCGGCCAGAAGCCACAGGCTGGCGAGGAGGACCATGCCCATGCCGCCGGCAGCGAGCCGCCAGTCTCGTTGCCAGAAGCCAAGGATCAATGCGACGACAAGGGCGGACCCAACGGTCGCCAATAGGACGTTGCTGGGGGTCTGGTCGATGATCGCGGCGCGGTTCACGGGGGCCCCAGCGGCGACCACTTGGTGATCCGGCAATCTTGCGTCGATGGAGGCGGCCAGCTCGTCCAAGGCATCGCGCAAATCGCGCAGTTCTTGTTGGTCCTGCCAGGGCTGCACCGTCACCGAAAGGATCGCCAGATCGTAATCCCGGGTGATGGTGAATGGTGCCAAGCTCCCCCAGAGCGGGTCCTGGAACAAGGCGTCCAGTCGCTCACGTGCTTCGGCGTGGGTCTGCGGCAGGCGAGACGGTTCGCTGGGTGCGGCCGGTGTCGGGGCGAGGATGCTGTGAAGCGCGATGTCGGCCACGCCTTGATCCGTGGCCTCGTCGGCAAGCAGGAGATCGGTGACGCTGGTCGCTTCACGAAAGAGCGGCAAGGTGGCGGCGGCATACTTGGCTTCCAAGAGTGCTTCCAACACGACCGGGTCGGCCACGTCGCCCCGGACGATGAGGTAGCCCCGCTGGAAGGCGCCATATTCTGCTTCGATGCGTTGCTGCAAGGCGATCACAGGGTCGTCTTGGGGGAATTCATTCTCGGCGGACCCGGACTCGATGCGCGTCTGGCTGGCCGCGGTCACTGCACCCACGGTGATCAGCGCGACCAGGCCGAGTGGGATCCAGGGCCGGCGGCGCGCGCGCACGGCCCACCGGGCCAACGCGGGTCGTTGCCCGGTCAGGCCTCGTGGCGCACGCATCCAAGTGCGGGCCGGGGCCACGAAGAGCCACATGGAGGTGAATGCGAGCAGGATGCCCACGGCGGCCAGGCCTCCGATCTGGGAGAACAAGGGATTGGGCACCAGGAGCAGGACCACGAGCCCTGCGGCGGTGGTGAGGGAAGCGACCCAGGCGCTGCGTCCCGTGGTGGCAAGGGCATGGGCGACGGCAGCGCGGGAGGACGTCTGTTGTTCTTCGACGCGACGCAGGACATGGATCGCGGCGTCGATGCCGATCCCCGTCACAACGGGCACCAAGAACAGGGTCAGAAAACTGACGCGGATGCCCAGCCATCCGGTGAGGCCGAACGTCCACACGGTGGCCAGGCCCATGCCCGTGACGGCCAGTGCCACGTTGCTTGGGCGGCGCACGACCCACAAGAGGGCGAGCGCCACCCCGCCGGCCGCAAGGAGACCCCAGGTACGAAGGTCGTGTCCGTTGCGATCGTCCGTGTAATGGCTGGCGTACAGCAGCCCACTGGCGCGGGGGGCCTCGGTGATCTGCTGCTTGCCCCAGAGCGGGAGCGCCTCGGCGATGGCACCGGTCAGGTGTCGCGCTTCCAGATTGTCGTTGGTCTGGAAGAAGAACAACATGAGGGCACTGGATCCGTCCGTCGCAAGGACGTCATCGAGGGTGTCATCGCCGAGTGCTTGGTCGCGGACCACTTGGTACCGGATCGGGTCCTCGGGGACACTGTATGCCTCTTCCCGTGGGTTGCCTGCGGTGGCGACCTTCTCCAACATGTAATGGCCCGTGCGGATGCCTTCCAGCGCGCTCAGGGAATGGCTGAAGGCGCCAGGAAACCGCTCCTGTAGGAATGATTCGAGGCTCGCTTGCTCTTCGATCAAGGTGTCGAACGTCGCGGGTTCACGCAGGTCGCCCCCTGCGCTGCCCATGTAGATCGCGACGAACCGGACGCCGTCCAGGTCCTGTAGCAGGGCACGGTACGCATCCAGGCCGTCGTGGTGTGGGACCGTGTCGACGAAATCCACCTCTGGTTCTACGCGGGTGATGCCTGCTACGGCCACCAGCGTCAGCAAGCCTGCCATGGCAAGGGCCAGGCCGGGTCGCCTGGCCGGCCATGCCATCATGCCAGGAAGCTCCAGCCCGCGGGGGCTGGCTCGTAGAAGATGGTGACGAAGAGGTCGAACTGGATGTCCACGCCGGCCGCTACACCGAGCAGACACGTGGCGTCACAGGTCGCATGCCATCCATGGCTCAGGGGGTAGACCTCGAGATGGATGTCGCCCGCGCCGCGCAGCATGGGGCGGTCGCCGCCGTAGTCTGCACCGGGTTCGACCATGAAGGTGAAGGTCTGCGCTCCTGTGAAGTCGCCGTATTTCTCGTATTCCGTGAGCGCATCCGGGTCCTCTGGAGCGCCCAGTTGGGCCCGCAGCCCCGCGATGCCGGGGTGCGACGTGGCATCGAACTTGACGTCGACGACGATGTTGGCCCAGTCGTCCTCGACGGCAAACAGGAATTCGGATTCAGTGCTGAAAACGTCATCGACCGGCACGCCTTCCTCTTCGCGAAGGTGGGTGATGATGCTGTCACAGCTGGGTGTGATGATGAACGCCTCCAGGCTGCATTGCCAGTGGCCCTGGAAGGGGATGGTGATCGGCGGCGGCGTGGCGGCAGGCAATGGCACCAGGTCGATGCGTCCCAATCTCTCCGTGTAGGCTCCGTCCACGAACGGGATCGCAGGCACGGCTAGGGTCTTGTTCTCGAAGCCGTCGGCGCTGATCGTGAGGTTGAACGCTTCCAAGGGGACATCATGGAGCTTGAACCCGCCGGAGGCGTTCGTCGTCGTCTGGATGCCGTCGACGCTCGCAACGACGATCGCGCCGGCGACCGGCATGACCTGCGGCGTGACCACCGTGCCCGTCACGTCGCGATGGTCGGGGGTCAAGTCGGCCGATCCATCGGCGGTCTGGCTCGTGCATCCCGCCAGCGCGGCGGCGACCAGCACGAGAGCGATCCACTTCATGGACCGGGCGACCAAAACGGGTACTAAACCGCTTGTGTGATGGCAAATGGATTTGTCAACCCCAAACCACGAAAAGTGGACATGACAACGAACTGTGAAGGCGTGTCCACGTTTTTTATGCCACTCGAAATCCCAGGTCCGTGGCTGGGGCGACCGAGTATGTCTTCAAGATCCGCAGCGATGACAATCTGCTTTGTCGCTTCACGGCCCAGCACAACGTCCGCATCCTGGTCAACCTGCTGCGCCCGTCGGCCAAAGAGCCCGTCGAGCGGGCCATCTTCACCATCTTCACGGACCCACAGACGCGCAAGCGCTTCCTGACCGGCGAGTTCGCCAAACGCTACGGAACCTACGAGGTGCTCAGCGAGAACGAGGAATATGCCAGTGTCGAGGTCTCCACGGCCGTGCTCAGCTATTACCAGAACCACGACCCGATCAAGCTCACCATCGGCATGCTGGGCCCTGAGACGGTGTTCCACCCGCTCGTGGTCGAGAAGGGCTACATCCACATCGCCGTCATGAGTCCCAATCCGGAGGGATTGGCCGCCTT
>JBFKXH010000141.1:0-4512 GCA_041638175.1 Thermoplasmatota archaeon | reverse complement strand
TCATGCAGCATGCCCGGCCTGGGCTTGCGGCGGCGATGTTTCAACCACACCGGCGCAAACGCCGCCTCCACGCGGTCCAGACGACCGCCTGCGGCTTCCACGCCTGCTTGCACATGGGCATTGATGCGGTGCACTTGTCGCGGCGTGGCCATAAGCAGTCCGACCATGGGTTGGTTGGTGCACAGGCAGGTCTGGAATCGCTCACTGTTCAGCCGGGCCATCGCTTCACAGACGCCCGGCAACCATTCGAAGTGCTTCTTGCGCACTACCCCGGGGACCCGGTGGACGTTGAACACGCCGTCCCGGTCCAAGAACACAGTCCACGGAGCGCTCATGCCTGCAACTGCCCGATCGTGGTGCGGCGTTCAGCGTACGCGTTGTGCTTGTGGATCGATTCTTCGGCTTCGGAACTGGCGAACAGGACCGTGTCCTGTGGCAGATCCGGGAACCGGGCCAGCACTTGATGGAGTACCTCCCGCACCACATCCTCGACGAATTTCGGGTCGTGGTGGCTTTGGATGACCAGGTCCCCTTCGTCGCCGCGTTTCAGGTATCCATACGTCGGCGCGCTGAGGCTGTCTTCGCACAGGTCGACCAGGTCTGCTGCCTCCATGTCACCATGCACATCCAGTTCGAGGGTCACGATGTTCCGTTGATTGTGGGTGATGAACGGGACGTCTTCCGGGATCTCGACGCCTTGCTCGGCGAACTTGTGGCGCGCGGTCTCCATGGCACAGGGACATGCGCTGGCGCCGATGACGCGGACGCCCAGGCGCTTGCGGATGCCGCTCCTGTCGCCGCGCGCCTCGGCGGTCAAACCATAGCCTTCCAGCGTCGGCTTACCGCCCGGGTTCAGGCGCTCAAGAAAGAACGTGGTGGTGCCCTTGACAAAGGCATCCTCCGCATAATCGTGCTTTTCGAGCAGGGCCTCCACGACGCGGCTACAAAGGTTCTCCAGGGACCGTGCTTCGGTCTCGAGTTCTGCATCGATGACGTCGGCGAGCGCCTCCAGGTTGCGGCTCATGTGTGTGCCTTTCTGGGTCGAGGGCAGGTCCACGAACAGGTCAAAATCGACGGTCACGTCGTGGGGCTCCTGGCCTGGGCGATGGATCCGCACCGGCTTGCGTACACCCTTGACCCCGACCCGGGAGAGCTTGTACGGCCGCGGGGCGTCGAAGTTCTGAACGTCTGGCGCGTCCACGCTCGTGGCGACGGCCAGCCTTGATATGAAGGGTGCCACCTGTGCCGGCGTGCATCCCAAAGCCGCTGCAGGCCTCATCATCCTGGCCGTTGCAGCAGCACGCGCGATGGATGCCTGGATGACGTACCAGATCACGCCTGATCTTGCCAACGAGCAGAACGTGGTCCATGTCCTGGCAGACGTCGGTTGGCAAGGCTTGCTTTGGATCAACGCCATCGCCGTGCTGGGGACCAGCTTGTGCGTCTGGTATGTCTGGACCCATCGACATCTCGTACCGCGCCAGCGTGGCCTGGATGCCAAAGGGTTCGCCGCCTTGTATTACTTCGGCGAACCCCGGCCCATGCGCGACATGATGTGGTATTTTCCCAAGGGTTGGCGGCGGCATGTCATGGTGTACGGGGCCATCCTGCCGATCGTCTTGATCGCCATCTCGATCTTGATCACCGCCAGCCATCTTGGTGCACTGCGCTGGGGTACGTACGCCGCCTACCACAATGCGGTCGTCACCCGATGGTGGGCCCAGTTGTTCGTCGTGTGGCTCGTCACCGGCCTATCCGCGCGGCTGGCATGGACCCTCGAATGGCAAGCGTACCAACGTCACTGGAGAAAGAAGCCGGTCCGCCAATAGATGGTGATCCAAAGCGCTGTGCCGATGATCGCAGCCATCCAGAATCGCACCATGAAGGACCGCTTGCGAAGCTTGTGGCGGGTCGCCCACATGGCCATCAACCCCCCGACCCAACCGCCGGCTGCCGCCCACAAGAGCAAGGTCCGTTCCGACACGCGCCGGCCACCCGTGCGGGCCTTGTGCTTGTCCCACCCATACACCGAGGCCGTGACCATACCGAGGGCGAACCAGGTCCACTCGGCGATGTAGGCGTCCACGCCCCGGCCAGCCCTGCCACTTTTTTAGCCGCGCCACCTGGGTCGCTTGATGATGGAACTGCGCATCGATGGCTGGCGCAAGGGCATCCGCTTCAGCTCGGCCCATATCACGCCCGAGCACAAGAAGTGCGGACGCTTGCACGGGCACACGTACGCCATCCACCTACGCATGCGCGGCGCCCAAGATGACTTTGGCATCGTCTTGGACTTCGGCATCATCAGCGAGACGCTCAAGGAGATCGGCGACGAGATCGACCACTTGGTCCTGGTGCCGACAAAGAGCAACCACTACTCGGACCTAGAGGTCACCGAAGACGAGGTCAAATTCCGCGTCACCGACCCGTACACGGGCGAACCCAAGCACTTCCGCTTCCCCCGCCAAGACTGCGCCATGCTCGATGTGCCCAGCACCACCGCCGAGGACCTGGCCAAATACGTCTACCAGGAATTCATGCGTCGCACCGATTTCAAGACCGAGACCGCGTTCGTCGAGATCGGCATCGACGAAGGGTATGGCAAAGGCGCTTGGTATTCGGACACCAAGGGCGTGCGCGTCGATACGTGACCACCAGCCTTTTGTTGAGGAGCCCCCAATCGAAGGTGTGGCAGGCAAAGCGGTCGTCCTCCTTTCTGGCGGCCTGGATTCGACGACCTCTGCGGCCATCGCGAAGGCACGGGGCTTTGACCTGTACGCCTTGAGTTTTGACTACGCCCAGCGCCACAAGAAGGAGCTTGAATGCGCCAAGCAAGTGGCCGACGCGCTCGGTGCCAAGCGCCACGAGATCCTGGCCCTGCCCCTTGGCGACCTAGGTGGTTCGGCGCTCACCGATGCGGCCTTGGACGTCCCCGATGCCGGAGGCGACATCGGGGCCAGCATCCCAATCACCTACGTGCCGGGGCGCAACACGGTCTTCCTGAGTTTCGCACTCGCCTACGCAGAAGTGGTCGGCGCCGAAGCGATCTTTTTGGGCATCAATGCCATGGATTACAGCGGCTACCCCGACTGCCGGCCCGAATACTTGGCGGCCATGCAATCGGTGGCCGATCTGGCCACCAAGCAAGGGGTCGAAGAAGGCGGCCCGCGGCTGGAAGCGCCACTGGTCGACATGTCCAAGGCAGACATCGTACGCGCCGGGTTGGAGCACAAAGCCCCCCTGGAACTCACCTGGAGTTGCTACCGCGGTGGCGAGATCTCGTGCGGCACCTGCGAGTCCTGCGTGCTGCGGCGCAAGGGATTCGAAGAAGCAGGCACCGTCGACCCGCTCCCGTATGAGGTGGCCTGATGGGCATCTGCGGTAGCCAGACCTGCGCCGACTTTTTTTTCGGCGATCACCCACCTGGCGAAGTGGTCGGGATCATCGTGGCCCTGCTGCTGCTCGAAGCGGTCTTGAGTTTCGACAACGCAGCGATCCTTGCCGCCATGGTCCGGAAGCTTCCGGTCCATGAACGCAAGAAGGCGCTCCTGTACGGCCTCGTCGGGGCCTACACACTGCGGGTCGCCGCCATCCTTCTTGCTGCGATCTTGATCCGCAACGAATGGCTCAAACTGCTTGGTGGCGCGTACCTTGCCTTCCTGTTCGTCAAGCACTTTGCTGACCTGGCGCGGCATGCCGCCGCGGGTCACGAACATGGCCACGCCATGGGCAAACCATTCCTGGTGCGCCTGGGGGTGCCCATGCTGCTGGCGACCATCATCCAGATCGAACTGATCGACCTGGCCTTCGCCATCGACCAGGTCATCGTGGCCGTCGGCTACACGGACGTGGTGGGGTTGATCATCATCGCGGCGTGCGTGGGCATCCTGTTTTTGCGCCTGGCCGCGTCGTTCCTTGCCAAGGTCATGGATTGGTTGCCGATCCTGGAGCACATGGCGTACGTCGCCGTGGGTTTCGTCGGCGTCAAACTGGTGCTGCTCCACCCGTACTTCAACCACGGGCATGGTTACCACATCCCCGACCCGGTCAGTCTGACCTTCACGTTCGGCCTGTTCTTGCTCCCCGTGGCGGTCAAGTTCCTCTTCGACTGGCCCGAAAGCCAACCCGGGTCCCACGAACACCATTAGCCTTTTTGACGGCAGCCCGTCGAGAGGCTTGTGCGCATCACGGAGACCTTCTACTCGATCCAGGGAGAAGGGCGCAAGGCTGGCATTCCGACCAGCTTCATCCGCACCACAGGCTGCCACCTTCGATGCAGTTGGTGCGATGCCACGTACACCTTCACCGGCGGGCATGAGGAAGACCTCGACCGGTTGATGGCCTTCCTGGCCGAGCAACCGACCAAGGAGGTCTGCTTCACGGGCGGCGAACCACTCCTGCAAAAGGAAGCATGGCCCTTGGTGCACCGCATGCTGGATGAGGGATACAACGTCCTGATCGAGACCGCCGGCAACCTGGATTTCACCGGGGCGGACGGCCACCCGCGACGGG
>JBFKXH010000140.1:0-4536 GCA_041638175.1 Thermoplasmatota archaeon | reverse complement strand
GGCCAAGCAAGCCGAGGATGGGCGCGCCGCGCCCACGGAACGCAAGGGCTTCCGCTTCTTCTTGGACGCGGAACGGGTGCCCAACGAGATCCTTCATGCCGAAGGACTGGTCAAGCGCTTCGGCGAACGGACCCTTTTCGAAGGGGTCAACCTGGAGATCGAAGGCCCGGACAAGATCGGCATCATCGGCCCCAACGGCTGCGGCAAATCCACGTTCCTCAAGGTGCTCCTTGGCAGACTGGAACCGGATGAAGGCGAGCTGGAATGGGGCAAGAAGACCCGTGTGGGGTACTTCGACCAGCACCACTCGACGCTGGACCCCGGCCGGGAGCTCATCGACGAGATCCGAAGCCTGCGCGACCCCCCGCCGCCCGATGAATGGACCCGCGGGTTGCTGGGCCGATTCCAGTTCAGCGGCGATGATGTGTTCAAGCGCGTCGAGCAACTCAGCGGCGGCGAGCGAGCCCGCCTGGCCTTGGCGAAGTTCATCGCCGAGAAGCACAACGTCTTGGTGCTCGACGAACCGACGAACCACTTGGATATGGAGTCCCAGAAGATCGTGGCCAGCGCCTTGGCTGATTACGAAGGGACCTTGATCATCGTCAGCCACGACCGGGCGTTCCTGGACCGGGTGTGCAACAAGATCGCGGTTTTCGCCCACAAGCGCATCGGCGTCTTCCCGGGCAACTTCAGCACCGCCTGGACCAGCAAGCAGCTGGTCAAGTTCACGCAAGCCGGCGTGCAGGGCCAATTCAGGGTGCTCAAGGCCTTCCGGGATTGGGAGAAGGACACCCGCTACCACCAAGGCGACAGCATCCAGGTGACCGGCCTGGAGACCCAGGCGTTCCGCCGCATGCTTCGGCAGGCGGAGGCCAATGGTTGGCTTGAGAAGGTCGAGTAGGTGCCACCCTGCATGGGTCGCAAAGCTCCCGCTGGGGGAAACAAAGAGTAGTCCTGCGCGGATTCGAACCGCGGTCCCAGGTTCCAAAGACCCAGATGATTGACCACTACACTACAGGACTGTGCGGATGGTTCCAAAGGCCCAGATGATGCCTTGGAGGGCCCGTAGCGTAGCGGAGGGTTCTCCGAGGTCGAGCGGTGCCGTAAGGCGCCGCGAGTGACCACTACACGACAGGACTGTGTGCGTCGCCGCAGGCGGCCGACTTCGGTGGCCTACAAGAAGGCATCGAGCCATGGCGCGACGTGCGCCTGTTCCTTGGCTGCCCCATCGGCATCGCGCCGCGCCTCGAGACCGTGGCTCGCGAGGTCGCCCACGGCGGCCGTATCACGCGGCCTGGAACCTGGCACATCACGCTTCGGTTCCTTGGTGAAGCGGATGCCGAGGACGTGGTCGAGGCCATGCAGGGGTTTCAGCACGAACCCCTGGATTGCAGAGTCCAAGGCGTGGGGGCCTTCCAATCCGGCCGCAGGGCTCGTGTGGTCTACGCACGGGTCGATGCGCCCGGCTTGATGGAGGTGGAAAAAGAGGTCCGCGGCCGGACGGAGGCCATCGGGCAGTCACCGGGCGGTCGCGCGTTCGTGCCCCATGTGACCTTGGCACGTATGCGCCGACCTACGGATGTCTCGGCCCAGATCCGTCGGCACCGTGGGACGATGTTCTGGCAGGGTTCCCTTGACCGCGTCGTGTTGTATCGTTCCGTCTTGGGGCCGGGCGGCTCTCGCCATGAAGTGCTGCGGGCGTGGCCGTTCACCAGCTCGTGACCGTGATCTCATAGTCACTGTGGGCGGTGCTTGTCTCCAGCCAGACCCCTGCGCCGCCACCGGCTGAATCGGTGGCGTCCGCGCGGATGCGCCATTGACTGTAGTCGGCGCCGGGGGCATCGTGGTATCCATCCTCAAGGGGCAGGACGTAGAAGCTCAGCCCTGGCTGGGATCCACTGGGGCTCGGGAACCGGTACGTTCCGGCGGTATGCTCGACCACCACGGCCAGCGGCTGCGGTCCCTCATGGCGTAACGTGATGACGACGTGGGTCGCGTTTTGCCCGACGGGTCCAAGCACATGGTGCCAGGTGCCTTGCACCAGATTCTGGGTGCTTGCGCTCGAGGATCGGCCGGCCACTTCGACCTGGTATCCAGCTTCGGTCCAGGTCCCGGCTTCCCGCAACAACATGGCCGGCAAGGGTGCAGCGACGCCGAGGGTCGCGGCACGCAGGTGGACCTCCAAGCGGGCGACCGTCGGTTCGCCACGGGCCCGCACCTCGAACGACCAGGCGCTTCGAACTTGCTGGGGGTCGTCCGCATGGCCGTCGATGGCCACTGCAATGGGTGTTCCCTGTGCGATGTCTGCCACCCGCTCCGGGCGCGGCGTACCCGGGTGATCGACCCATAGCTCAAGGGCTTCGTATTGGTCAGCGCCGAGCGGACGCGCCGTGACCCAGACGGTGACAGAGTCCTCGTCCGGCACATGGACGGAGGGTCGGAAAACGGCCGGACTCTGCCCGCTCGGTGTCGCGGTCAATGTCCGGCGTTCGTCGACCAGCAACAGCTCGGCGTGGAAGGGCTCGGTCGCGTGGGTGGTCAAGGGCGGATCCGATTTGTTCGGTTCTGGGCCTTGTGGCAGCGCCAGGAGGGTTCCCAAGACCAAGGTCACGAGCAACAGGCTTGCGATGACAACGATACGTCGCATGGAGGGTAGGTCTCTGGGCCCTTTAGAAAGGAGTCTGGTGCGATGTTCAACGGTGGTCGTGAGGCGTTGAGGATCGCACCCATGTGGCTAAGTATCCTGTTGGCGCGTCGGCGCCCATGGATTGGAAGCGCCTCGCCGTTGCCATGCTGGTGTCCTCCCTGGGTTTTGTCACGGCGGTCACAGCGGCCGGCGGCGAGCAGTCAGAGCGGGCCCTGCCTCTGCCCGACGGTTTTGAGGTCCGGCGGCCCCTTCCCGGCGACGCAGGCCGTTACGATGTGCTTCACGTGCTGGATGGGCAAGGTGGGCCGACCTTGATCGGTGACGTGCTGCCATACATGGAGTTCGATTACCAGGCCCAGAGCGGGGTGTTTGATCGCAACGGCACCGGCCGGGCGGCCCTGGTAGAGACCATGCGCAAGGCGACCTTGGATCTGAACCGGGACCCGGAAGTCACCGACTGGGGGTTCCGCAGTGCCACGACGCACTTCAACGACCTGGCAACGCACAACACGTTCGCCTGGGAGCGTGATAACCCCTTCCAAAGCGTGGATGCGCAGCGACTCGAATCCTTGCTCGTATCGGAGGAATCGACGTCGGTCGAGGGGACCCTCCGTTTCCGTAACTACCATGATTTCTCGTATCGAACCAGCTCCAGTTGCCTGCTGGAGCCACGAGCGCACCGCGTGCCCATGGAGGCCGAGGGGGAGTTGTTCCGATGGTGCTCCGTCGACATGCCGCGTGTCGATCCAGAGAATGCTTACGGTGTGACCCGGGAACAAGGAGCGGCACTTCCTTGGCCTGAATCCTGGTTCGTCGCCGAGAACGCGACTTTCCGCCTGGTCGCATACACAGAATGGGAAGGCCGCACGGCGGTGGTGTTCAGACAACTTGACTTTGGCAATTCGGCCGACGCCATCGGCGACGAGGAAGTCGGACCGCGGGTGGACGTCTGGTTTGCCCATGGGGTCCCCGTTCCTGTGCGCTTGGAACAGATCGAAGCGGACCACGGCGTGCGACGGATCATTGCACTGGCGGCATTCGAATCGGGTGCCCCGGCACCCACGCCCAGCGGCTACCCAGCACCTGCCTTCGACGTGCGCCCCATCCAGCCATGGGGTCCTGACGAATCGGGTTGGGAACGGTTCTTGCCATCCGAGGCATGGGCCTTCGCGACGGAAGATGGGCGGTTCTCGGCCTTCTTGCAGGCGGGGGCTCGCTTGCACGAATCCTATTGGTTCGCCACGGAAGACGAGGACGAAGGACACCGCATCGAAGGCTGGGTCTTTCGCATGGACAACGGAACGTTGGAACGGAGCTACGTGGTCGAAAAGACGTGGCGTGACCCGGCCTACGACGTTCCTTACTGGTTGGTCGACCCTGGGACCACCGGTGTGGACCAGCCCCTGACGCTCCGCATGCACGAGCAGCCCTCGCGCCAAGACGACCCCGAGCCCGTGACCGCGCTGCCGACCATGGCAAGCGTCGCGGCCAGGTACCAAGCCTTCACGGGGGAGAGCGTGGACGTCTTGCGGGGCAACATGAACTTCATCATGGACGGCTCGGCAGCCGAGGGGATCTGGGTGCAGTTCCTCGACTCGCCACGCGGCGCCAAGCTTGAAGGCACAGAGATCGTGGAAACCGAAGGCTGGCGCACGTCCTGGGTCCGCTTCGATCTCGATGGGGCGGTCGAAAGTATCATCCATTCGAGCCAACAGACCCGGACCCAGCTGGTCGGCGAACCAGCGCAGACACCCATCGCGCCTGCCGAAGCGTCCGCCTTGCCCCGCGACTGGCAGTGGTCCCTGCCGGATCGATCCTACGTGGCCGGCTTCAGTCTTGCAGCCGTGCTGCTCGGCGCCCTGTACTACTTCTGGCCCGCCATGAAAGGC
>JBFKXH010000139.1:0-4554 GCA_041638175.1 Thermoplasmatota archaeon | reverse complement strand
GTCCAAGGGGTTCGGCGAATTTCAGGAGCCATTCGAAGTGGGCTGCCGTGTGGCGGTACTTGCCGCCTTGTACCGTACCTTCGGTCGGCACCGCGTTCGGGTCGTCCGTGTCCGTCGCGCCCGGCTTGGTGAAACTGACGCCGAGTTCGTTCATGAGGATCTCCTTGCCACTGCGGTACTGTTCCAGGGTCTGCGCGCTGAAGCACTTCAAGAGTTGCGCTTGGATGAAGTAATGGCTGAACACGGAGAACTGGATGGTGAGGTCCTTGACGTCTTCCTCGGTCATGTTCCCTTCGGCGACCCACTTGCAGTACTCGTTGTCGGTCACGACCGGGTGGTTGAACACGATGTCGTTGACCTTGGCCTGGAACGCTTCGAAATCGGACATTGGGCCGGCCACACGAGGCCCGCGCTATAAGGGTCACCACCCGGGGCGAACCTGTTCAGGTGTGACCTTTGCTTCAGGAGGACAACAGGAGGGGCCCTCTGCACCGGAAGCCCTAATACCGATGCCGTAGGGGGGCACCCAGCGCGGAGGTCCGTGACTGCCTCCGGGCAGCAGGGCAAGACCGCGTGCCGGTCTTGCAATGACTTTCACACAATTTGCCATCGAAGATGGTACACTCGACGCCATCGTGGCCATGGGCTACGAAGAACCTACACCCATCCAAGCGCAAGCGATCCCCCCGATGCTTGATCGCCGAGATGTGGTGGGCCAGGCCCGCACGGGCACTGGCAAGACCGCCGCTTTTGGCATCCCCATGGTCAACGCCCTGCGCGATGTCCGCGACGGCATCCCGGGCCTTGTGCTCCTGCCGACCCGCGAGCTGGCCATCCAGGTCACCGAGGTACTCGAGGATCTGGCCAAGGCCAGCGGCCTATCCATCGTCCCCGTCTACGGAGGCGTGGGCTTTGGGAAACAGCTCGACCAACTCAAACGCCGGGGCCCAAAGATCCTGGTGGCTTGCCCCGGTCGCCTGCTCGACCTTGTCGATCGCGGCGTGGTCAATCTTTCCATGGTCCAGGTCTGGATCCTTGACGAAGCAGACCGAATGCTGGACATGGGTTTCGTGCGCGACATGCGCAAGATCGAACGGCTCGTCCCAAAGGAACGTCAGACCGCCTTGTTCAGCGCCACCTTCCCCCGGGAAGTCAAGACCTTGGTGGATGAATTCACCCACAATCCGGTGCGCATCCAGGTCGATGACGGCGAAGCCACCATCCCGCAGGCTGAACAGTTCCATGCCAAAGTCGAGAAGCCTCTCAAGACAAGCGCCCTGCTCCACCTGCTCCACGAGGAGACCCCGGAGCGCGCGGTCGTATTCACCCGTACCAAGCACCTGGCCAAGCGTCTCTCGAAGAAGCTGGTCAGCAAAGGTTGGTCGGCGGTCGCTTTGCAAGGCAACATGACCCAAGGCCAGCGTGAACGGGCCATGAAGGCGTTCCGCGAAGGCAACGCGCGCCTGCTTGTCGCCACCGATGTCGCGGCCCGTGGGCTTGACGTGCCCGGTGTGACCCACGTCGTCAACTTCGATCTACCTGATGCAGACAGCTACGTGCATCGTGTGGGCCGGACCGCCCGGAACGGTGCGACCGGCAAGGCGTACACCTTTGTCCAAAGCGATGAGATCCGCGATTTCAAGGCGATCGTGCGCGTCGTCGGAGCAGACGTCCCCATGTTCACGGCCACCACCGAAGAGGCCGTGCCCGATGGGCCGGACCCGAAGGAAGCCCCCGGGCAACCCGCGCCCGGCCACCGGCCGGATGGCACTCCCAAGACCTCCGGAGGCAGCGGCGCGCGTCGTCGTCGCCGCGGCCCGCGCGGTCCGAGGCGCCAATGAGCTTCACGGAGTTGACCCTCCAACCCAAGACCCAGGAGGCGCTACAGTCCATGGGCTTCGAGACCATGACGCCCATCCAAGAGCAGACCATTCCGCTGCTGCTCGCCGGCAAGGACGTCATCGGCCAAGCCCAGACCGGGACGGGCAAGACCGCCGCGTTCGGCATCCCGCTCATCGAAGCCGCCGCACGCGGTGAGCGTGCGCTCGTACTGGCCCCGACCCGGGAACTTGCCAAGCAAGTACAGCAGGCATTGCGCGACATGGGCGGCAACGCCCACTGCCTCATCGGCGGAGCACCGTTTCCGCCACAAGTGCGCGACCTCAAGCGGTTGCCGCATGTTTCCATCGTCGGCACACCGGGCCGCATCGTCGACCACCTCGGTCGCGGCACCTTGGACCTGCGCGACATCCGCATGTTCGTGCTCGACGAAGCCGACGAGATGCTCTCCATGGGCTTCGCGGATGAACTCGAGGCGATCGTCGATGCGCTCCCCAAGGAGCGCCAGACGGTCCTCTTCACGGCCACACTGGCGCCGGCCATCGAGAAGTTGGCCAAGCGGGCTCTGCAAGACCCGGTCACCGTGCGAATCGGTGCCGGTGCCGCGCCCAAGGTCACCCAATCGTTCTTGGCCGTCCCCGGGCGCGCCCGGGCAGACGCGATCCGCCGCATCATGGAGGCAGAAGGCCCGCGGGCTGCGTTGCTGTTCTGCCGCACGCGCGTACGCGTGGAAGAATTGGCACAATCCTTGTCGTCTCTCGGAGTCGAGGCATTGCACGGTGGCATGGGGCAACCTCTGCGCGACGCGGTCATGCGCCGCTTCCGCGACGGCCAGACCCGCCTCTTGATCGCCACCGACGTCGCGGCGCGCGGCCTCGATGTGGATGAAGTGGATCTGGTCCTGCACGACGAACCGGCGATCGACGTGGACACCTACATCCACCGCATCGGCCGTACTGCCCGTGCGGGCCGCGAAGGCCACAGCATCCTGTTCATCAACCCCGGCAAGATCAAGCGCCTGGGGCCGATCCGACAAGCGGTCGGTCGGCTTGACAAATACGAGATCCCGACCGACGCGGCCATCGCAAGGATCCGCGGAGAGCGCATGGTCGACGGCCTGCGAAGCACCCTGCCGAGCGACGAAGCGAAGGCCGTCGTCGACGCCGCGGTCGCAGCCGGCATGGACCCCTATGACATCGCGGCGCGCGCCATCGAAGCGACCTTGACCCCAGTGCCTGAAGAGGTCCCCGCCGAGGCGGGCGCCATCGCACTCAAGGTCGGCAAGATCGATCGTGTCCACCCCGGGTCCATCGTCGCAGTGCTCACCAATGTCGGCGGCCTCCCGGCTGCCGAGATCGGCCGGATCGACATTCTTGACAAGATGAGTGTCGCCGAAGTGCCGAGCCAGCACGTGGAACGGGTCTGCGATTCCCTGGCCCGCGCACGGCTGAGTGGTAGGCCTTTGCTGCCTCGGCCCGCCGAAGATTGGCGCTTCAAGACCGCGCCCCGTTAGGTCATTTTCAGGACGTTGCGGACCAGTTCCCGGATGCCGTCGTACACTTGGCTCGGTCGGGCGCCCCCGTCCATGTAGGCCGGGGTGCTCACGAGCTTGTGGTCGGAGTCTACGACCGCCTTCTCGACCGGGCAGGCCACGTGGGTGGCCCCGAATGCGTTGACGGCCACGGCCGCAGGGTCCTCGGCGGCACCCACCGTGAGCTGGGCGCCTTGCTTGCCCAAGAGAGGCGCTCCCACGCTTGCTGGCGTGATGCAAATGAATCCGACAGGCTTGCCGGCAGCCTGCATGGCCTCCACGGCAGCACGAACGTCGTCCCGGACCGTGGCTTGCGTACCCTGGCTGGCGAAGTCACTGAGGTTCTTGGCAGCGCCGAACCCACCTGGGAAGATCAGGGCATCAAAGTCCTCCGATGCGAAGCGGTCCAAGGGCAGGATGTCCCCCCGTGCGATGCGGGCGGCCTCGATGAGGACGTTCCGCGTCTCTTGCATCTCCTTCCCGGTCAGGTGGTTGATGACGTCCGCCTGTGGCACGTCCGGCGCATAACACTGGAACGTGGCGCCCTCTTGATCGAGGGCGAGCAAGGCGTAGGTCGATTCTCGGACTTCTGCTCCATCCCGGTGGCCACATCCGGCGAGCACGACGGCGACATGCATGCCGCCCTGAACCGACTGCGCCTATTTCAGAGTGGCTCGGAGTGGACCCGTTGCTGGGACCGATCCGGCTCGGGCCAGTACGCACAGAGAAGGAACCCTTCGATCCAATCGGCCTCGAAACGGCACCAATGAAGAGATCCAGCATCAGATCGGAACGGGAACACACCGCGGTACGGTCGTCCGACATATTTGCCCATGGCGTCCGCACCCTCCGCTGCCAACTCCGGGGGGATCATGTCAAAGCCGTTGCGGGCGATCTGCATGCGACCGATCAGGGCCCCGAAGCCTTCATCAAAATGAAGGTACAGGCCGCCTGGCGTCTGGACCGTGATGATGGCACCATGCCCGCGTCGTTCCTCGGCCCACGGCGAAGCCGACAGGCGGGCTGCAACGTCTGAAGGTTTCACCATGCTTGTGTCCAGAGGTCGCGTCGGTTGAAGCTGTCGGTGCACCGGAGAACCGCACTGGGCGTGCCGAAAACGCCCGTGGCGCCACATGGCCGTCTATCCTGGCCGGTAGCCCCAGTCTGCATCGGGGTGGGGGCCG
>JBFKXH010000138.1:0-4561 GCA_041638175.1 Thermoplasmatota archaeon | reverse complement strand
TTCACCAAGGTCACCGACGTGATCGCCGACCATGAACGCGCCCTGCGCACCAGTGAGACGCGGGCGCGTGAGCGCGCCACGGGCTTCTTGATGGAGACCCACACACGCGTCGTGGATGTCCAGGTCGCGAGCGACGAAGGGAGCTTCGATTACACCGAGAAGAAGAAGGTCTCGCCCCGACCGGACCACGTGCGGCTGCACCACCTGGGCACTTTCTTCCGGGTCCTTTGGCGCGTGCGCGGCCCGAACGGTCACGTGGATGTGGATGCGTTGACCGGTGAAGCGGTCGAAGAGCGACTTCAGACCCCCGACCCGGATACGCTCATTCTGGACTGAACGTCCAAAGAACGCCGCCGGTCATTTCCCGGCGCCCATCGAGGTGCACGCCTTCTGGTTGACGGCTCGGCAGGCCGCCCCAAAGTCCCGGCCCGCCACCAAGCGCCTGCTCGGATTGGAACACGGTCCATTGGTCCCATGCGCGCGCCTCCACGAACGAACGTAGGACCTTGGGCCCCCCTTCGACCATCAGGCGATGGAGCCGATGCTCCTGCAACCAATCCAGCACCGCACCAAGGTCGACGCCACCAGGACCGCCCGGCACGCGGACCAAGGTCGCTGCGCCCAACGAGGCCTCTCCGTCCACGTGGAAGACCAGGCAGGGTCGCTGGTACAACCGGGCCGAGGCGGGGGTGCGTAGGTGGGAGTCAAGTACGGCCGGCATGGGGTCGGCTCCGCCCGGCGACTTTCGCTGAAGGCTCGGATCATCATGCACCACGGTGTCGGCGCCGACGAGGATCGCATCGCACCAGGCCCGCAGTCGATCGACCCGTTCCAGATCCTCGGGCGTGCTCAGCGTCACGCGTTGCCCGCCCGGTCCGGCCAGCCGACCGTTTGCGTCTGTAGCGCAGTTGAGGCGCACTTCCACACCACCCCATGCCAGCCCGGCTTTAAGTGGCAGACGGCCGTCGGCGGTCTGTGGAGGAACCGGCGGCACCCCAGTTGACCCTGATCGGGACCGGCCATGTCTTTCAGATCCAGCAGACGGTCCGCGACGCCATCCAAGCATTGTCGCCGGACGTGGTCTTCGTCGAATTGGACAAGGGCCGGCTGCATGCCCTGGTCGCCAAGCGCCGTGGCGCGGTCCCCCAAAAGGGGGGTCTCGTGCAGCGCCGGCTGGCCAGGTTCCAAGAGGAGGTCGCCCAGCAATACGGTGGCGAGGTGGGTGGAGAGATGCTCGCCGCGGTCGAAGGTGCACGGGCCGTCGGCGCCAAGGTGGCACTGATCGACCGGCCCGCCGAGCAGACGCTGCGGCGCGCCATGAAACAGATCACGTGGAGGGAGAAGGCACGCATCGTGGGGCTGGGCTTCGTTTCCCTGTGGCGGCGCATCGTGCCCGGCAAGACGATCGAGGATGAGGTGCAGGCGTACCAGGACGATCCGCTGGCCGCCTTGGCGCAACTGAAAGGTCGCTTTCCCACCATCCACCGGGTCGTCATCGAAGAGCGCGACAGTCTCATGGCGGGGCGCATCCAAGCGATCTTGGAGCCGGGCCAGCGCGGGGTCGCAGTGGTGGGCGATGGCCACGTGGAGGGCATGCTGGACCTGCTGAAGGGGCTTGATGTGACCACCTACCGCATGGCGGCAGTGAGGGAAGGGAAGCTGCCCAAGCCGGTCGCCTTTTCGGCGGATGGTGTTGATGTGGACTTCGGGTTCGACATCAAGGTGTGACACCACAATGCTCATGTGACCGGTCGAGTCGGTCTGCCCATGCGTCTCTTGGTGCTCGCACTCCTGGCCGTCTCTGTTGCCGGCTGCTTTGAAGAAGACAGACCGTCCGATGACGGCGTCGTGCCGACGATGCCTTTGCAACGTCCCGATGCTACCTTCGAGGCGCTGAACGCAGCCGGCATCACCATGGATGGCCAGGCTGTCGTCGACGAGATGCGCTCGTTCGCGGCCACCTACCCGATCCGCAAGGCAAACCATGAGGACCACGAGATGGCCCGCGAATACCTTGCAGGTCAATATGCGCTGCTGGGCCTGGACGTCTGGCGCCAGCCGTTCGAGAACGGCATCCCGCAGGAGAACATCTGCGGCATCAAATGGGGTGCCAACCGCGACCATTGGATCGTCACGGGCGGCCATTACGACATGACCGAGAGCCCCGGCGCGGTCCCGGGCACGGGCACGCCGGTTCCACAGACCGGGGTGAGCACCGGCATCTATGATGACGCCAGCGGGACCATCATGACACTGCATCTTGCCAAGGCACTGGTGGATGTGCCGTTGGACGATACGGTCATCTTCTGCGGCTTCGACGGCGAAGAGCGCGGCCTGCAAGGCAGCGGCGCCTTGGCAGACACGTTGACAAGTGGGGCCACGGACATCAACGGGGAGAGCATGAACATCACCATCACGGGCATGCTGGACCTGGACATGTTCGGCATGAACTGGCCGGGCATGGACGCCCCCATCTTCTTTGATGACAACAGTCCAGAGTTGCAGGCGTTCGTCCGGGGCTACGCCAGCCAGATCGGTGTCCCGGATGACATGATCGAATTCCACGGCATCCAAGCGGGCCGAAGCGATTATGCCCACTACTTTGCGCTCGGTGTGCCGACCGGTTTCTACATCAGCGATTTCGAAGACTGGGCGGCGCCGGCAGACATCCCCGCCACCGGGCCTGAGGGAACCCAATACCCCTTCTGGCACAGGGCGGACAATTGGGAGACCATGATGCTGATGGCCGGTTCGGAAGAGGATGTCGTGGCCGGGTTCCAGACCGCGTCGGACCTCGCCCTTGGAACGCTCTATTTCTTGGCCGCCGATGACGACACGGTCATCACCGGCGTCGAGAAATAATCAGCCGCTGGCCAGTTCGCGCAGGTTCTGCACCGCTTCTCCAAGAAGCCGGTAGGCCTGCTCGGCGTGCGCGATGGTGTCATCCAGGTCGGAGGCCTCCTCTGCCCAATCCAGGATGGTCCGGATGTTGCGGAGGTTCTCGTTGATCGAGAGGATGAGCGCATCCTTGTACAATTTCGTCACAGGCAGACTCCCTTCGCGTTCTGCCAATCGGCTCGTACTGCATCACTGTATCGAAGCGATGCGATGGCCGGGATCGTGTCCCCGTGATGCCACGCAGGGCGCATGATTCCGCCCGCTTCGTGGTTGCCTGGCAATTCTCGGGATGGATCCGTGTTGTTCATGGGAATCCCCGCATTCACGACGCCCAACAAATGGCCCATGCCGTGCATCAGGGCGCCGGTCGCCACGTCGAGGACACTTTGGTTCGTGCGGGCCGCCGCTGCTTCGTAGTGCGACGCCGCGATCACGATGAACCCCGGGGCTTCGACGCGGACGGCTTCGTCGGCGTCGGCGACATGGAGCACATGAAGCGTGATGCCGCGACTGGTGAACACATCGCTGGAGAGCGAGATCTCGTTGACGAGACGGGTCAAGACCCGGGTCTTGCCGGGATCACGCCCGGTGATGTTGGTCAGCTCGTCCAGGAAGTGGTGAGCTGCCGGTTGCAGGTCCACCGTCACATTGGGGGCCTGCTGGATCAAGACCGTCACTTCCGAGGCCAATTCCCCGTGCAATCCGCGGCAGGCGACGTTGCGTGTGGTGACGTCGGGTTCCCCCAGGAGCTCCGTGAAGCACCCGGAGAGGGCCACCGCGAGCACCAGCCAACGCATGGTCGTCTTACGGACATCGCCCACATAGGCCCTGCGCTTCGCTACGGGCGTGACCGGATTCGAACCGGCGACAGCTGGCTTAGGAGGCCAGGGCCTTATCCAGGCTAGACTACACGCCCAGGAGGCGCTCGAGTGATGGCCGACGCTTGAACGTGTCGCCTTATGGCACGCCCCGGGATGATCGTTCGTGCGATCGGTCCTGCTTTTGTGCCTCATGCCGTGCGTCGCGGGCCAGACCATCCTGGGCGTCGCTCCGGACCTACCCGGCGTCCAAGGCGGCGACGAAGGCGTGCTGCTGTATGTTCCGGCCGGATTTGCGACGCAAGGCACCGCCTTGACCGATGGGGAAGGCACATGGCCGTTGCCAGTGCTGGGGCCCGGACGCCACTGGTTGGTACAAGACGCCGAGCTTTGGGCCGCGTTCGGCATCGAAGCCGTCGGCGGTCTCGATCTGCGGCTTGGCAATGCCGGGGATGAGGTTGCATGGGTGGACGACCATGTGACGCTGGATCGGTTCGCCTACGGTCCCGGCGTGCCGGCGCAGATCCACACGCGAGACCCTTATCGCATCCATCGCGTCGCAGAGACCGACTGGCCGCTGGGTGCATGGGACGCCGAGGTGACGGCTTATACCAGCCCGGAAAGCAGCCACGGGGTCCTCATGAAGGTCATCGGCGATGCCCAAGAACGGATCCACCTGCACGTCTATGATCTACGGGAACCGCTCTTGGTGCAGGCGTTGGCCAAGGCAGCGGCCCGCGGGGTCGACGTCCAGGTTTTGGTCGAGGGGGATCCGGTCGGGCTGCGCCCAGACGAGCGGGGGGTCCGCGATGGTGCATTGCAGGCGATCACCGACGCCGGGGGCG
>JBFKXH010000137.1:0-4576 GCA_041638175.1 Thermoplasmatota archaeon | reverse complement strand
GCGGTGGCGACCGTGTGGATGCGGTCATTGGCGGTGGCATGGCAGGGGCGGTCGTGGCACTCCATCTGCAAGCCGCCGGTCGGGACGTCCGGATCGTGGAGCGGCGTCGGAAGGCAGGGACCACCCTGTGTGGCGAGGGCATCAGCGACCGTACGCTACGATGCCTGCGCCCCGTCTTCGATGCGTCTCCATACATCGATCAGACCTTCCAAGGTGCACGCTGGCGTTTTCCTGGCACGACCGTCCTCGTCCATCGTCGATGCCACACCATGGCCCGCGAATCGTGGATCCCGGCCATGTTGGATGTCTTCGAAGCGCGAGGAGGCACCATCGAGTGGGGACATGCACGCGTTTCGGTGCCGGAAGCCGCCCATGTGATCGGAGCCGATGGGCCCGGCAGCAAGGTCCGCCAAGCCATGGGAGCCCGTGTCGAGATGCGATTGGGCATGCAGGCGCGCGTGGCCACCGACCACGAGACTGACCACTTGGAGTTCTTGACCGACAAGCGCCTGGGTGCCGAGTATGCTTGGTGGTTCCCGCGGGGGGATGCCCACAACATCGGGCTGCTCGGGGATGCAGGCGACGAGAAGCGTCTGCCCGACGTGTTGGAGGCCTTCGGCGTGGAGGGGACCTTGGGGAAGGTCGAGGCATTCCCCATCGCCTTTGGTGGCAAGCAGTTCGTCTCTCGCGACGGTCGGACCTTGCTGATCGGCGACGCCGCCGGACTGACCAACCCGGTGACCAAGGGCGGGATCGCGGCGATCGTCCATGCGGCGCCCATGCTGGCTCGGGCCGTGGCCGGGGGTCGGCCTCACAGCTACCAAAAAACCCTCGATCGCCACCCGCTGACCCATCCAAGCTATCTTCGCGCGTTGCGGCGGCTGCGGCGCTGGTCCCAGGCGGACCTCCGGCGGTTGCTGTCTGTGGCGCCGGACCCGATCCACGTCTTGGGCACCCAGCGCACGCCGGTGGCCCCGATCGCGGCACGGGCCCTGATGCGGCGACCCTGGTCTGCGCGGGCCATGCTGGATTTCTACCAAGCCACGGCGCGCAGCATCGACTGGTCCTGGTGATCAGCGCAGCAAGAACGTACTGGTGGCCCTGGCGACCTCGTCGCCTTCGCACGTGGCGATCGCTTCCCAGACCACAAGGGTGCGCCCCTGTTTCAGGATGCGCGCCGTCGCGGTGATCCTGCCTGCGGTGACGGGGCGCAAGAAGCGCACGTGGAACTCGTGGTTGGTCGTGTGCTGTCCGGGCTCAAGCAGGCTGGTCATGGACCGCCCCATCGCGGAATCAAGGAGCCCTGCCATGACGCCCCCGTGCACGACACCTTCCGGGTTGTGGAACCGTGCATCTGCATCGACCGAGACGACCCAATCGCCGGGTCCCCGCTCGTGGGCCGCAAAGTCCATGGTCTCGTCGTAGGGCACCTTCATACGGCGCCCTCGCGGGGGAAGACACGATACCAAAGCACCAGGCCCCAGACCGCCACGTTGGCGATGAACCCGTAGTAGATGACCCAGGAGGCGTCAATGATGAGCCAGTATGCGAGCGTCAACAGCGAGCCGCCAAGGACCAGCAGGATGAACGGGATGGACAGGTCTTCGGCGCGTCCAAGGCGCACCGTACGGATGGCCTGGGGAACGAGGGCCGCCGTGAACAACACGCCGCCGATGAAGATCATCCACTCCAGGCCTTGCGGTAGGATCGCCACGACCGTCCACTTGCGCCGCCGCGCTTAAGGCCCACTGCTTCGGTGGTCCGCTGTGGAAGTGCGTCCTTCGACCGGTGCCGGTCGCCGCTTTGACCTGCACGTGTTCGTCTGCACCGAGGGGCCGGCCTGCCCCGAGGATGGTCCCGCCGTGGAGATCCTGAAACATTGGAAGGCCCGGTTCAAGGACCAAGGCGTGGCGGGCACGGTCCGGTTCAACAAAGCCGGTTGCCTGGATCAGTGCGGCCATGGCCCGGTCGTCGTGGTCTATCCCGAAGGTGTCTGGTACGCTCATTTGGACCTGGCGGACGCAGACCGTATCTTCGATGAACACATCATGGGTGGGACGCCGGTCGAGGACCTGATCTACCGGACCGATGCCCCGGGCAAGAACAAGCTACCCATGCCGCCGGGGGGCGCACCTGACGTGAGCCACCCCAATTACCGGCCGTGCGACCGTTGCCCGTGGGGGCCGAGCGCGGCTTCGACCTGATCGCGTTTGGGTCCAGGGTCCAGGTAGTCGAGGACCAACGCCGGGTAGGTCCGAAGCCCCACCGTTAGCGTCCAGGGGCGGTCCTCCCGGAGGGCCGCCACCAACGCCTGTAGGTCGATCAGGAACTGGGGGATCTCCGCCTTGGGGATGGTCTGCTTGACCCGCGCTTGCCAATCACTCACGGTACCGTAGTGCCTCCGCAGGAGCGACGCGGGACGCGCGCAGGATCGGCGCCAGGGTGGCGAGCAAGGCGACCAGGTAGCTCACCAAGAGGAGCAGCAACACTTCGCCCCAGGGGATCACGTATGGATAGTTGAGCTCCTTGATGATGGCCACCCACAGCCCGAGGGTGACCACGATGGAACAAGCCAGCCCGATGATAGCCCCCATCAGGATGATCAGGGTCACTTCGATGAAGAAGATGCGACGGATCATGTGGCCCGTGTACCCGAGGGCCCGCAGCATGCCGATCTCTTGGCGGCGTTCCAGGACACTGCGGCTCGTGATGATGCCGAGACTCAGGACGCCCACGATCAGACCGAGGCCCAGGAACACCTTCATGGCGCCAAGGATCTGGCGGAAGGTCTCCTGCTCCTCTTTGACCTGCTCGATACTGGCCGTGGCATCCATGCCCACCTCACGGTAGTTGCGCTCCAGGTCCTTGGCCATGGTCTCGGCATCGACGCCGGGTTGCAGGTCGAACAGGTACATCTGGTCGGTCTGTGGGAAAAGGTCGGTCACGGTCTCCTGGGGGAGCCAGATGCCGGGAAAGTGGTATTGTTCCTGGATGCCGATGATGGTGTAACTGGGGCAATCGGTGAGCGGGTCTCCGGCGCGCCGTTGCTTGACCGGGTCATGGCAATCCCCGAAATTGATCGTCAGGGTCTCCCCGACCTCGTGGCTCAGATCCTGGCCACGTTCGTTGGTCGAGTACGTGTACCCCACGATGACCACGTCATCGTCTTGCAGAAGCCGTTGGTACGTGGACGCTTCAGATGCATCGTCCAGGGTCCAAAGCAGGCGGAATTCCTGTGCCTCGATGAAGTCCTCGTCGATGCCGTAGATGTTGTGGATCGGCGGGCCGAAATGGCCCGTGCGTTCGCCATTGACCGTGATGAAATCGGCCACGAAGGTGCTGTACACCTCCACCCGGTGCATGGAGCGGATGTCCCGGTCATCGATCAGTCCCTGGTCATACGGTCCGAGGTCGTCCACGCGCAGGGTGGTGGTCGCTTCCACATCGAACCCGCCCGTGTGGCGTTCTGGATCGACCTCGAACAGCGCGCCGAAGATGCTGAAAAAACCGATGCTCAGGATGACGATGGAGAACATGGCCAACGTCATGCCTGTGCGGAACCGCTTGTGCTGGGGGTAACTCACGGCCGGTCCGGCGATGGCACGGAGTCGGCGGACCTTGGCAAGGGCACGGCCCAGGAGCTTGGGGCCGGTGGTCCAATAGCTCACCAGGACGACCACACACAGGGTCATGGTCACCCCGCGGACCGGGCCGACCAGGTTGGCTTCTGTGATGTCATCGAACTTGTTGATGACGAAGATGGTCATCGCGTAGTACGCCGCCAAGGACGCCGCCACCAGGGAATCGAGCCGCTTGCGGCGCATGGTCGGGCGCAGGGCGAGCATGGTGCCCGCGGCCATGAGCATGGGTCCAAAGACCTGCATGCTGAATTGCCAGATCGCCCAGCCCGTGATGGCCACGGCGGTGCCGACGGCCAGCATCGGAAGGCCGACGTACACCATCCAGGGTTTGCCGCTTCGCTGCGGCTCGTCGACCTGACGGATGGCGCGTACGATGTTGAGTTTGCTTTGGCGGCGGCTTGCCACGAAGATCGTGGCGAAGGTCAGCAACGCTCCGGTGGCGAAAGCGATGGGCACTGCACTGGGACTTGGCGCGAACGGAATGGGCGGGAAGTCGCCACCTTGTTCCGCGATGATCGCGTTGAGACCGGTGATCATGCCAAGGGCCAGGAGCAGCCCAAGCAATGCTCCGATGAAGGCCGCGGCCACGGCGTACAGGCTGCCCTCGAACAAGAAGAGCCGCACCAGATCCTTGCGGGTCAGGCCGACGGCGCGCGCCATCCCCAGCTCGCTGCGGCGTTCTTCGGCCAGCATGGTGAAGATGTTGACAATCAGAAGCAGGCCCGTGATGACCGACAGGCTGCCGGCGAACAACAACAACCCCGTCATGGTGGCGCCCGCGTCGTCGGCGAGCTGGACGAAGTTGCGCTTGACCAGGAACACCTCCAGTTCCTGCACCGCCGCGTCGTCCGGGTAGCGCTCTTTGATGGCCTGCAACGTGGCGTTGAGCAACCGCTCCGCCTCGTCGGTGCCATGGATGCCCGACTCGATGCCGC
>JBFKXH010000136.1:0-4626 GCA_041638175.1 Thermoplasmatota archaeon | reverse complement strand
ATGCTGAACCTTCTCAAGAGCTACATCGAATGCTGGCTCTTCGTCGGACAGAACGGACGCATCTGGGTCAATGGCGACGCAGATGAGGTCAACCTTGCCCGCGAAGTGATCGAAGTGATCGCAAAGGAGGCCCACCTGCCGGGCCTGACCGACCGCGTCAAGGCGCTGTTGGAAGAACGCCGCCCCGGAGGCATCGACGCCGACCTGGGTGCCAAGCAGGAGGAAGAATAACATGGGCGTACCGAACCCCGAGATGGAACTCATCGACAAGAAAGGCATGCGCACAGACGGCCGGAAGGCGGACGAGATCCGCCCGATCCACATCGAGGCCGGTGTCCTGCACCGTGCCGATGGGAGTGCCTACCTGGAATGGGGCAACAACAAGGTCATGGCCGCCGTCTACGGGCCGCGCGAGTTCAACCCGCGCCGCTTCCAGAAGGCGGAGAAGGCCGTCGTACGCTGCAAGTACAACATGGCCGCCTTCAGCACCAGCGACCGCAAGCGCCCCGGCCCTGACCGCCGCTCCCAGGAGATCGGCAAGGTCATCGCCGACGCGTTCGAGAACGTGGTCTTGACCGAGAAGTGGCCCCGTGGTGTCATCGACATCAACATGGAGATCCTGCAGGCAGACGCCGGCACCCGGATCGCGGCCCTGACCGCGGCCGCGGTGGCGCTCGCCGATGCTGGCATTCCCATGAAGGGCATGGTCAGCGGCATCGCCGCCGGCAAGGTGGATGGCAAACTGTGCCTGGACCTGAACGGTCCCGAGGACAACTACGGTGAATCCGATCTACCGATCGCCATCAACCAGACCACCGGCGAGATCGTCCTGCTCCAGATGGACGGGCACCTGTCCGCCAAGGAGTTCGACGACGCGCTCGACCTGTGCGTCGAGGGCAGCAAGCAGGTCTACGCCGAACAGCGTGCCGCCTTGCAGCGCCGCTTCACCGCCAAGGTGGACGAGCTCGAAAAGGACGCTCCCAAGGACAAGAAAGGCAAGCAGGTACCCCTTGAGGAGGTGGAAGCCTAATGGAGAACAACCAAGTGTCCGTCATCAAGGCGGACTTCATCAAGAACCTCCTGAAGGAAGGGCAGCGTGAAGACGGTCGCAAGTTCGACCAGATGCGCGACCTGGAGATCGAGGTCGGTTTCGTGCCCCGTGCCAACGGCAGCGCGTTCGTCAAGCTCGGCAACACCAAGGTCATCGCCGGCGTGAAGACCCAGGTCGACAAGCCGTACCCGGATTCCCCGGACCGTGGCAACTTCATGACCAGTGCGGAATTCTGCATCATGGCCAGCCCCCACTTCGAGCAGGGCCCGCCCCGCATCGAAGCGATCGAAGTGGCCCGCGTCACCGACCGCGCCTTGCGCGAATCCAACATCATCGCGATGGAAGACCTGTGCATCGAAAGCGGCGAGGCCGTCTGGGGTGTCTTCGTGGACATGGAGATCCTTGATTACGATGGCAACCTGTTCGACGCCTGCAGCATCGCGGCCTTGGCGGCGGTCATGGACGGCACCTTGCCGGCCACCTGCCCCAAGACCGGCTACGAAGCCTACGACGAAGACAAGCCGTTGCCCTTGAAGATGGAGAACGCCACCTTCAACACCACCTTCGTGAAGATCGACGGGAACGTCCTGACCGACCCGTCCCTTTACGAAGAGCTGATCTGCGACACGCGGGTCACGATGGGTGTCGACCCGGAGGGGGCCATGCGTGGCGCCCAGAAGGGTGGCTTCGGTGCGTGGACCGTCCAAGAGGTCAAGGACCTTCGAAAGGAGGCCCACAAGATCCACAAGACGGTCTTCAAGCAGATCGAGAAGGCCGTCAAGGCCAACAAGTGATCCGGTCCCTGGCCGTAGGTTTCCTGCGGTCCGTTCGTCCGCCGCCGTGGCGCGTTTCGTCAACTTGACACGTCCGGCGGCCGACCGGCTTCCTTTTCTCTTCCTTCTACTCCTTGAAACCTGAAGATGGCCGTCAGTATCTTGCCCTCGATCGTCGCCGTGCTCTTCATGGTGACTCCGGCTGTGCTGGCCGTGCGCGCCGAATTGCAGTTGCGGGCGTTCCAGCACGAGGCGTTCGGGCACCTTGCTTCGGCGGCCCGCCACTTGCGTCTCTTGATCTGGGCCGTCTTTGTCTACTACGTGGCCGTGTTGGCAGGCAGCGCTTGGATCGGCGACCTGATCCACATGTTCGAATGGCCCATGGAACGGGCCGGCATCCAGATCTACGTGCGCATCGGCGCAGCGATCCTGGCCTATCTCCTTGGCGGGCGTGTCGCCACGGACCTCTACAAGATCACGCTGCCGCGCCAGTGAACCGGTGCCGATTGCGCGCCACCCAACGATAGCCAGCATCGCGCAACGGCTTGGGGACCAACCACAGGGCGCCGCCCAGGAGCGGCCACCCTTTCCCCATGGCAAAGAGCACGCGCACCGCGGCGGCCGATTCGGTGTAGGTCCTGCCTCGAAACTCCACCAGCACCGTGTCGGCCAAGCGATCTTCCAGACGCCAAGCGACGGCAGCGTCGTGGCCGGCCCGCTCGGTGCTCGGCAGGCACTCGACGCGGCCGTTTGCACCGGCCTTACGCGCTGCATGGGTGCAGAAAGAGCATTCGCCATCGTACACCATGCGTGCCATGGGCTGCCGCAAGCATGCCGCAGCTATGGGGGTCGCTGCCAAATGCTTAAATCAAAGGCCGCTTGGCGCAGCCTACATCCCTGAGCCCGGGCCACGCCCGGTCAGGAGAAAGGAGATTTTCCATGGCCCAATCCACCAAGAAGGTCGGCCCCGCAGGCCGCTACGGCGCTCGTTACGGCGGTCTCGCCCGCAAGCAGGTCGCAACCGTCGAGCGCGTCCAGCGCGCCAAGCACGTCTGCCCGAGCTGTGGCCACCAGAAGGTCCAGCGCGTCAGCACCGGGATCTGGGCCTGCCGCAAGTGCGAGTACCAGTTCGCCGGCGGTGCCTACGTGCCCCAGACCGGCGCCGGCCAAGGTGCCCGCAAGGCCCTCAAGGCCGCCACGGACCGTCTGAACCGCGCTGAGGATTAACATGGCCTACAAGTGCGGGGTCTGCAAGAAGCGCGTGGAATTCAACGCGCAGAACATCGGCATCCGCTGCCCCTACTGTGGTAGCAAGATCTTCTACAAGGAACGCCCCACCGTCGCCAAGACGGTGAAGGCGGAATGAAGCAGCGCTTCGATTCGGCTTTACATTCCGGTGCAAAGCACCGGGGGACGAAGGCGGAATGAAGCATTCGGCTTCGCTTCGCTTTCCGTTCGACAAGGGGCAGGCACCAAGCATCGTTGCAGCTTTGGCGCCCGAAGCGGCCGAAGGGCCGGCCGGGACCCGCACCGAGCTCAGTGTGGAAGCAGATGATGTGGTGATCCGCATCGAAGCTGCTGACCTTTCGGGGCTGCGCGCCGCCATCAACAGCGCGGTGCGGCTGCTGGATGTGGCGTCCTCGGTCTCTTGAAAGGCACGCGGCAAAGGTTTTCATGCAGGACCGTCACGTCCAGGCCATGCGGCAATTAGTTTGGGTCCTCGCCTTTGTGGGGGTCGCCTTGTCCGGCTGTGCAGAATCGACAGACGCAGAGGAATCCTCCGACGCGGTCCCACAAAGCGAACCAGGGGTCGAGGGGTCGAGCCCGCAGGCCGCCGAACCCGGCGCTGCGCCTGGGTCGCAGGTCAGCGAGGCTCCCAGCAATGGATCGATCCCTCAGCCTCCAGTGGCCGAGTTGCATGCGTCCGTGCTGGAAGGGACCGCCCCCCTCACCGTCGTGTTCGGACTCAACGGGACCGACGCGGACGGGGATGCCCTATCCTGGTCTTTGGACATCGACTCGGACGGTCTGGCAGAGTACGAAGGCTCTGCCCTGCCCTCGAGCGCCGAGCACACATTCGACGCCGGCGGCTACGCCGTCACCCTGAGTGTCACGGATGGGACCCACGTCGTCAACGTGACCACGAACATCACTGCCTTCCCCATGGAAGTGGCAGCATCTGGTTGGACGTTCACCGGGGACGTGGACGGCCCTTGCGGGACGCGCTGCGGTACGGTCCGAGGCCACACCTGCGAGGACTTCATGGACGGAACGCCCAATGGCAACTGTGTATGGTTCGAGATGCCTGAGGAGGCGATCGGGCAAAGCTTCACGATCGAATCCACGGCCGGCGATCCCGATGCCCAGTTCGTCGAGACGTGCGACTTCTCGAGCAACAGCCCGGTGGTCGCTGCCCAGGAACGGGTGCAAGGAAACCACTACTATGCAGAGTTCGGTCCTGAGGCCGGGACAGTCCCCGAAGATTTCGCGTGCGTCATCATCTGGGAATTCAACGATGGTGCGAGCACCATCACGATGAACATCGAGTGATCGACCTGGCCACCGTGGCGCCAAGAGCTCCTGGCACCACAGTCCTTATGTGCCCTGGCCCTGCCTTGCGGCTATGCGTTTCTGGCTGCTAGCTGCGATGATCACTTTGGCGGGTTGTGCCTCGGACGATCCAGGCCCGGCCCCCGTGACTGAAGATCCGGCCGGTGAAGAGGAGCAATCGGACGAACAGCCTCAAACGGGGCCGGAAGTCCCGGAAGAACCTCCGGGATCTGAAGTGCCCGAGGAGCCCGT
>JBFKXH010000135.1:0-4638 GCA_041638175.1 Thermoplasmatota archaeon | reverse complement strand
CGTCGCCGTACCAACGCCGACCCCCGAGCCGGCAGCCGCGACCCCGGCCATGGAGTCGGTCACGCACGAAGAGAGACCCCCCGCGCCGCAACCGGCCAAGACCGCGCCCATCACGGGCCGCAAGCAACTCTCCGCCGAAGAGGTCGAGGCCCGCCTGGCCCGAGAATTGGAGGAAGCTGTCGAGGTCCAGAAGGAGGTCGAGACCGTTGCCAAGCAGACCGGGGGCAAGCTCTCCAAATTCACGATCAATGAGCAGGTCCTGGACGACATCCTGTGGGACCTTGAGGTCGGACTCCTGGAAAGTGACGTTGCACTCCCGGTCATCGAAGCGATCAAGGACAACGTACGAGAACAACTGTTGACCATGGCGGTCGGCGGCAAATCGGCGGGAGAGGTCGTGGAGAAGGTCCTTCGGGCCGCGGTCAAGCGCGTGCTGAACGTCGGCCACTTCGACTTCGATGCCTTCGTGCGGGAACGCATCGACGCGGGCAACACGCCCATCGTCGTGATGTTCGTCGGCGTCAACGGGACCGGCAAGACGACGAGCATTGCACGCATCGCCCACCGACTCAAGGAGCAGGGGATCGGCGTCGTGATGGCGGCCGGCGACACGTTCCGCGCAGGCGCCATTGAACAGCTCTCCCAGCACGGCGACAAGCTCGGCCTGAAGGTCGTCAAACACTCGGCGGGTGCGGACCCTGCGGCAGTGGCGTACGATGCCATCGAGCATGCCAAGGCACGCAAGAAGCAGGTCGTACTGCTCGATACTGCAGGTCGCATGCAGACCAACACGAACCTGATGGACGAGATGGACAAGATCCGCCGGGTCGCCAATCCGCACCTGACCGTGTTCGTCGGCGACAGCCTGGCAGGCAACGATGCGGTCGAACAGGCACGCAAGTTCGACCAGGTCGTCGACATCGACGGCGCCATCCTGACCAAGACGGACGTGGACGCCAAGGGTGGCGCCGCACTCAGCGTAGCATACACCATCAGCAAGCCGCTTCTGTTCGTCGGCGTCGGCCAGGACTACCCTGATCTGCGTCCCTTTGACGCTGGGTGGATGGTCGATCGGCTGTTCGGGGCCGAAGGCGACGAATAGACGATCCCGATCAGGCCCGCACCGGCGAGCGCCAGGCAGCCAGTGTACGTAGGCTCTGCATGGCCGGGCGCTGGCTCCATGGCTGCCCGTGATGGGTGGCCAGGCGGGATGGGCAACAGTCCACCCAAAAGTCACGGGGAAGTTTCAAGGAAACGACTACGACCTCTCATATAGTGAACAGCCAAATCGCGACCCATGCGCGTGTGGGTCCTAGCGTTGATGCTCGTCGTTCCGATGGCACAAGCCGGAACAGAAGCCAGCCCCGAGATTTCCGATTCTTCCTCTGATTCAAGCCATTCTTCCGGTGCGCGCGACGTGGTCGCGGTCTGGATCGAAGACGAACTCGTCGACCTTGGCGGTGAACCCTCACTGCACATCCGGGTGCGCGTCGCCGACGACCACGACCACGAGGCCCAGTTCCACGCCCACCAGATCCGATACCGCATTGGTTTCGTTCCGAGCGAAGGCCTGCCCTCGGGCGCCGTGGAATCCTACGTCTACATGCGGCCCGGCCTGGAAGGGACCAACGCCGTCATCATCAGCTTGCCCGTGGGCGGCGGTGAGACGAACAATTGTAAGTTCGGCGTCGCGGAGGAGGTCGGAGGGGTCCAAGACATTGACGAGGAGATCGATGTAGGCGCCAGCTTCGACGAACCCACCTTGTTCGGGTGCATCCTGCCCCTGTCGGTCCTTGGGGCGAGCGCGTCGGTCGAGATCAACGACCTATACATCGATGTGCAACGCGTCGTGCGGGGACCGACCAGCGGCGGATTGACCGCAGGGACCGTGCCGGCGGACAAGATCCCGCCGACCGTGGTCGAAAGCTACGATCGCGCCCCAGACACGGGCTTCGGCACGCCGTGGCCGCCCGCAGAACCCGAGCCTGAACCGGAACCGGTCGTGAACGAGACCGCGAACGAAACGGCGCCACAAAACCAGACGGCGCAGCCACAAGAGCCCAGCGAGCCGGCAAACGGTACCACCGAACCCACGCCCGCGATGCCCGTGGACGAGGAGCCCCAGGCAGGGCCGACGCCCGATGGGAACACGACAGAAGAGACGCCACGGGATGAGGAAAGCCCGGGCCTCCCGCTGGTAGCCCTGCTTGCAGGCCTCGGATTGGCGGCGCGCATCCGGAATGCTTCGTCGTCCCGGCTACAAGCCATAAAAGGCAGCAAGCGCAAATAGATCCGTGCAAAGAATCCGTTGGAACTCGCTCCCGGCCTTTTTCGTGGTGGCCGCCATGATGTCAGCGACGGCAGCTGCTCAAGAGCCTGTGCCGCCTGCGCTTTCCGTCGGAGAAACCACCCTCAATGCGTTTGCGTCCGAAGATTCCCTTTCCGTCTGGATGAGCCCGTCCTCCGATGACGGTGTCGGGCCGTACTATATGTTCGGGGAGGGGACGGCCGTCCCCCAAGTCGGAAACATGGATCCGCAGGCCGATGCTGCGTTTGAAACGGTCATCCCCCTGGTGCCTGGGCTGGAAAATGACATCGTCCTGGCCGGGACGATCTCGGTGCAGGCATACATCGGCGGCGGGGCTTACACGGTGGGTCGGGCATCCATCGGGACCAGCTTGCTCGTGAACGGGGAGGCCGTCGCCTCGGCAGACGAGATCGTTCACAACATGATCCCGTCGATCTGGGTCATGGGTGCGGGCACGCAATCGACCTATTCGGCGATCGACTGGACCATGGACATCGAAGAGACCCTGATCCCCGCCGGAAGTACCCTGGAATGGGTGCTCTCGGGCGAAGTGGTCCTTGGCAACAACATCTACCTGGCAGCTCACGAAGCGCGAGGCCGTTCCCACATCGTCCTGCCGATCACAGCGGTCGGCCCGTTCGACGTAACCGCGGAAGAGATCAATGTGACCGGGACGGAGACCCCTGTAGCCAACCAGACCACCGAACCCGAATCACCTGAGCAGCCGGAACAACCGGAGGCCCCCGCGGACCCCACGAGTGAAGACTCGCCGGACCAACCCACCCAGGGGACCGGAAACAGCACGGGGGATGCGCCCAAGGATGAGGAAAGCCCGGGCCTGGGCCTCGCGGCCTTGGTCGCCGGCCTCGGCCTCGCCGTGCGGCGGCGCATTCGTCAATAAGGAGCCGTCGGGAAGCCCTATAACGTGCATCGCCAGGTAGCCATTTGATGCTGGGTCGATCGTATGCCTTGCCTACGGCACTGATTCTTGCCACAAGCCTCCTCCTGGTGACGGCCTCCGCTGGGAATGTGGATGCCCCCGAGATCGAGGACGGCGCTGGAGACCATGTGCTGGCGCCGGGCGGCGTAGAGACCGTGGTCGAATTGGGGCCTCCCGTGGACAATTTCTTGGCCACCGACCTGCGCAAGGCGTGGATCGCGTCGGAGACGGATACTTCGTTCGACATCCACATCCAGGTGACCGGTACCGTGGCCACCACCACGGCAGCCACGTACCATTACGAAGCATCGATCTCCATCGGGGGCACCACGTACGTGGCGACCGGGACGTCGTCGTCCAGCGGGGCCTCGCCAGGTGGTGTCGCATCCTCCGCCGTGGCCGATGGAAGCAACCTGGTCTTGACCATCCAGCGTGCCGACGTGGGGGACCCCGCCCGCGGCGACTCCCTCAGCGACTTCTTCGTCACGGCAGGTGGCTTCCTCGCCCAGGCGTACGATTCAGCCCAGGTGCAGCTCACGGCCGACCGGGCGCCGGATTCGGGGGGCGCGACCTACACCTTCACGGCGGGACCTGCTGGCGCGACCGAGGAACCGGAAGAGCCCGAGGAAGGACCCTCCGAGGACAGCGACGGTGACGGACTCAACGATACGTGGGAGCAGCAGCATTTTGGCTCCCTCGATGAAGACGGCGATGGTGACCCGGATGGCGATGGCCTCACCAATGCCGAGGAAGAAGCAGCCGGCACGGACCCGAACAACGCAGACACGGATGGCGACGGCCACAGCGATGGTGACGAAGTCGCCACAGGGACGGACCCATTGGACCCGCTCGACCCGGCGCCCGAGGACGACGGCGAAGGGACCAACAGCACGGAAGGCGCCGGCAGCCCGCAAGGCGACGGCCCAAGCACGGACCCCCTGGCGGCCAATGAAACGACCGACGACGCCCCGGCGGGCGCGGCCAAGTCCGGCCCCTTGGAATCCTTGCAAGACAACGCCGGTTATCTCGGGATCTCCGGCGCAGGACTCCTGGCGGTCATGACGTTGAGCCTTGTCGGCCTACTTGCGAGGTGGAAGCCATGAGCGAATTCGAACACCTACGCGCCAACGTGCCCAAGCGTCGACTCGGCTACAAGCTGTTCATCGTGGCCGGATTCGTGGTCTTCGCGACAAGCCTCGTCGACATCCTATGGCTTGACAACCTGCTCTACTTCGGCGTCCTTGGCGCCTATGGACTGTTGTTCCTGTGGGCGATCCTCTTGCTCATCAGTCGGCGAAGACCAGGGCAGGTGCGCCTGGGCGAGGTGGTTTTGAACTGCCCCAATTGTGACAACGCGTTCCTCTACGGGTCGACCCACCTGGCGGACCCG
>JBFKXH010000134.1:0-4642 GCA_041638175.1 Thermoplasmatota archaeon | reverse complement strand
GCTCGAATTCGGGGAACTCCTGGAGCATCCGCTTCATGTTCCACGCCAGCAGTTCCGACAGGGGGGCTTCGATGCCCAAATCCTGTTGGTACCGGAAGGCGCGGCGGAAGACGAGGCGCATGAGGTAGCCGCTCTTGACGTTCCCCGGCACGACGCCGTCGCCGACCATGAAGCTGAGGCAGCGCAGGTGGTCGCAGAGGCCGTACATCGCCTCGATGGGGCCCATGACGCGCTCCAGTTCCTCGGCGTCCGTGTCGAGTCCGTGCGTGTCGTACAGGTCGAGCAACTGCTCCGTGTCGATGTCGCCTTTTTGCAGCACGCGCTCCACGAGCCGCATGCCCCGTTCGTGGCTTTCCTTGTAGCGGGCCAGTTCCAGCTCAGCCATGTCGGCAGCCCGACCCAATGCCTCCTCGAAGGCGGGGAAGTCGGACACCATGCGCTGCATGTTCGCGACCAACAGTTCACTCACCGGGGCCTCGATGCCCAGGTTCTGGACGAAGCGGAACGTTCGCCGGAACATGAGGCGCATGAGGTAACCTGCCTTGACGTTCCCTGGCACCAGGCCGTCGCCGACCATGAAGCTGAGGCAGCGCAGGTGGTCTGCCAAGGCGTACAGGTCTTCGACGGGCCCCATGGTCCGGGTCAGTTCGTCCAGGTCCGTGTCGATGCCGTGCTCTTTGAGTCGGTCGACCACTTCGCTCCGGAGCGCGTCAAGCTTCATGCCGACGTCGAGGTTCAGGACCCCTTGCACGAGGGCGTGGGTCTCGATGATCTTGCGGGCGCGCTCGTCGTCGGCGATGGCGACGGTCGCCAGTCCGCGCAGCTCTTCCAAGGTCTCCGGGAACACTGTGTCGTAGGCCGTCGGCGTACCTGTGCTTGCCCATGCGAGGCGTTCAAGGCCCCACCCGGTGTCGATGATGCGCAGGTCCATCCTGCGGTATCCTTCGCCCTTGATCGTGAATTCGGGGTCCTCATCGACCTCTTCGAGGCACATGAAGACCAGGGTGGCGACCTCCAGGCCGCCGGCAAAGACCTCGACGCAGGGCCCGGCGTTGCCGCCGCCGCTCCAAGTGGATTCCACGTAGGTCAGGCTCTTGGGCTCCAGGCCCAGCACGTCGGTGAGGAACTCGTGCCCGCCGGCAACGCATTCTTCGGTCCAGTAATGTTCGCCCCATGCTGCGCTGTTGAAGCAGTGGTGCCCCATCATCTCGAAGCACGAAAAATGCCGCCCGCTGCGGCCGATGTTGGCCAGGTCATTGAGGCGGATACAGGGTTGGCTCACCACCAGTGGGTTGGCCGGCGGTGGACAGTCGCCGCTCGTGACATGGGGCTGGTAGTTGGCGATCGACGCGATGTTCAGGTAGATGTCGTCGCGCCAACGGGCCACGACCGGGTTCCTGGGCACCCGTGTGTGCTCCTTGGCCTCCCAGTAGGCCTGGAACGCTTCGCGCATCTCAGGAAGAGACAGGGGCTTGTTGCTCAGCGGCTTGCCAAGGAACGTGTACTCCGTGCACGTGGAGTCGCCGCAATCGTCGCGGGCTTCGTCAAGCGTCCAGAACGGGGCCTCGCACTTGGCACAGAGCTTGCGCACGAATCCGTTGTCGTGGAAGAACTGAAGGTCGAGCATGGAGGCCAGCGCAGGGTCCACGACGGGGCCACTCGAAGGCGACTCATAAGGGTGTGTAGCGCAACGGTCAAGTGGAAAGCAGGGTGAATGCGGTGTGATGCGTGGCGCGTGGTCTGTCTTGTTGTTGTTGGTGGGTGCAGGGTGCCTGGGCTTCGGCGAGGACGACCCTTCTGCGGTCTCCGACGGTCCGGCAGAGCCGGAAGAGCCACCCATCCGGCAGCCCAACATCACGGTCGATCCAGAGCCTGAATTCTCGTGGCCCCATTTCCCCAACGAGGGGTATTCTGACATGGTGCCGCTTGAGATCCCGTCGTTCGATGGCCACCTGGTCCCGGCCACGCTCTACAAGCCTTTGATCGCGAGCAACGAGACCCAGTTCCCGGTCCTGCTCGAAAGCCATGGATTCACGGGCACGAAGAAGGACACGGAGAATGCCATGCTTGGCTACGTGGCCGCTGGATTCGGGGTGGTCAGCTTCGACCAACGGGGCCATGGCGATGCCCGCTCGACCAGTGCCGTCGGGTTCATGCAGCCCGACATCGAGGTCCTGGATGCGATGGCGGTCATCGACGAGATCGCCACGTGGGACTGGGTGCTCATGGAGGCGCCCGGCGATCCGTTGCTGGGCACCATCGGGCATTCGTATGGTGGCGCGTTCCAACTCATGACCAGCGTGTTCGATCCGCGCATCGACGCGATCGCGCCAGAGATCACCTGGCACAACATCACCACGGCGCTGGCGCCCAACGGCGCGATCAAGAGCGGGTGGGTCGATCTGTTCTACCTGGCTGGCAACGCCCAGCAGAGTGTCACGTTCAACGACGATTTCCATCACGGCTGGGCCTGGGCGACGGCGACCAACGAACTGCCTGCCGGGCAAGCGCCCATGGTGCCGGACCTGGTCACGGAATTCAACGAAGCCAGTCCAGAGATGTACCCGGGCACGATCAACGTGCCGGCGCTCTTCGTCCAGGGCATGGTGGATTCTTTGTTCCCTCTCAACCAAGCGGTCTGGAATTATCAAGAACTGCAAAGCCGCGGCGTGGATGCGTACCTGTACACGCACCTGGCGGGGCACGTGCTCAACTCGGAATCGCTGGCGCCTGGCAATTCGCCGGTCCCGGCTGGCCTTCAGGGGGCCGCTGGTGGTCGGCCGTGTGGCGAGCAGGAGGATCTGGCCATCGCATGGCACCAGAAGCACTTGCTCGGGCTCGACGTGGATCTCGGCCCGCGGGTCTGCATCGCCTTGGAGGACGGCACGGCGGTGATCGGGGATTCCTTCCCGTTGCCGACCACGGAGATCCACACAGTCGCCGACGCTGGGCCCTACCCCATCGCACAGGCGGTCGGAGGCACCGCCATCCCGATCGAGGTCTTTGTGGCCGAAACGGAGACGGTCCTGGCGGGGATCCCCGTGCTGCGGGGTTCGATCACATCCCCTGGGCCGGACACGATCGTCTACTGGTCCTTGGTCATGGTGCGTGATGATGGTGTCATGGAGCACGTGATCGATGATCAGGTCCGACCCCTGCGCGTCAAGGGACCCAACACGGGCGCCATCGATTTCGAGATGGAACTGGGAGGCATCGGGACGCGGCTGCAGACCGGCGATACGGTGTACCTCATGTTGAGCAGCCTGGAGCCGATGTACTTTGGCAACAGTGAGCGCGTACCGAGCGGTACCGTGGTCGAGGGCCTGGAGCTAGAGTTGCCCGTGGTGGCCCAGCCTGTGTTTGCCTGACCTCTACGACGGACTCAAGTGACCAACCGGTCTGCCGTGTTCGTGGCGGTGCCGGCCTCCTTGATGCAGCGAGCCCAGGCGGGCGCCGAATGGGTGGGCAACCAGCGCGAAGCCGGGCACACGATCACCGTGGTCCACCACATCGATGCAGATGGGGTCACCGCGGGCGCCATCGCCATCGAGGCGCTCCACCGCGCCGGCGTCCCATGGCGTTCCGTGCCCGCCAAGAGCCTTGACGATGTCCACATCGATGCGCTCCAAAAGGGCGGGCATGATGCGCTGTGGTTCTGCGATTTTGGATCCACGGCGTACATGCATTTCGACGTGCCGCGCCTGGTCTGCGATCACCACGAACTGGTCCGAGACGGCACCGAAGACGATTTCCCCCACGTCAACCCGCTCCTGGATGACATCCCGGGCGATTCGATCAGCGGGGCCGGATGTGCCTACCTCGTGGCCCACGCCATGGATGCGGCCAACCTGGATCTGTTGCCCGTCGCATTGGTCGGGGCGACCGCCGACCTGCAGGCGCGCAAACAGATGACGGGCGCCAACGCGGCGTTGCTTGATGCCGGCCTCGAAGCGGGGCTGGTGACCGCCCGCACCGACCTTGCGTTCTTTGGGCATGAGACCCGTGATCTGGTCAAGTTCCTGGCCTACGCCGACGTGAAGGTGCCGGGCATGACGGGCAGCCGACGGGACGCCGAAGCAGCCCTCCTGCAGTGCGGCATCGACCCCAAGCAGACCTGGTCGGCCCTCACGCGGGACGAGCGGTCGACGCTCCGAAGCGCCTTGGTGGAGCGCCTGCTGGATTGTGGCCTCGAAGCCGACCTATGGCGCCAAGTGATCACCATCAACGGCGAAGAGATCGGAACGCCGTTGCATGAGATGCAGGAGTATGGGACGCTGCTGAACAGTACGGCGCGCTACGGGGAACCCGAGGTGGGCCTTGCCGTGGCGCGAGGGGACCGTGGCGAAGCGCTCCAGACGGCCCTTGGGCTGCGCCAAGACCACAAGAAGAACCTGGTCCGAAGCCTCGATGCCTTTTCCAAGGCGGGCATCCAGGAGACGCGTGCCGTGCAGTGGGTCCACCTGCAAGACATGGTCCAAGACACGATCGTAGGCATCGTCTGCGGCATGGCCTTGGAGGGGCTTGGCCTGCGCCGCGACATGCCCCTCGTGGGCTTCGCCCATACGCCCGACGGCAGGACCAAGGTCAGCAGTCGTGCGCCGCGCGGTCTTGACGTGGACCTGGCCACGGCCATGCGCGAGGC
>JBFKXH010000133.1:0-4653 GCA_041638175.1 Thermoplasmatota archaeon | reverse complement strand
GTGGTGGTCTTGCCCGCGCCATTGGGACCAAGCAGCCCAAAAAAGGCCCCTTCCTCGACCTGTAGGTCCAAGCCAGCGACCGCCTGCTTGTCTCCGTAGCGCTTCTGGAGCCCTTGGATGGACAAGGCGTCAGTCACAGGTGAGCACCCGGACGCGGTACCGGTCTTCGCCGTGCTGGATGATCAATTCGGGTTCGTCGCCTTCGACGCCGAACGCCGCCCAAAGGGCCTGCTCCTTGTCGCGGGTCCAGTGCTTGTGTTCATGTTCACCAAGCTCGACGTGCCCGAAGAATGCGTCCAGCTCGGGCCATTGGTCGGCCAGTTCTTGGGTCCAGTTGAGGCGCACCGCATCGCTGCTTCCAGCACACTGGGTATCCAAGCAATGGCGTACCTCCAGGAGGGGCTCACAGCCGAAGCAACCCGCCAAGAGCGGAGTCAGCAACAGGATGCTCCACTTCACAGGAACCGTCGGTAGGTGTCACGGCCGCGCCATACGGCAGCATCCGCCAGGCCTTCTTCGATGCGCAACAATTCGTTGTACTTGGCGACCCGATCACTACGGGCCGGCGCACCGGTCTTGATCTGCCCTGCGTTGGTCGCCACCGCCAGGTGGCTGATCGTGGCGTCCTCGGTCTCACCGCTGCGGTGGCTGACCACGTTGCTGTAGCCAGCATGCTCGGCCATGCGCATGACGTCGAGGGTCTCGGTGAGCGTGCCGATCTGGTTGACCTTGATGAGGATGGAGTTGGCTTCGCCGTCTTGGATGCCTTGGCCAAGGCGCGCTTGGTTGGTGACGAACAGGTCATCACCCACCAATTGGCACCGATCGCCAAGTCGCTGCGTCAACAATTGCCAGCCGCCGTGATCGTCTTCGTCGAGCCCATCTTCGATGCTCACGATGGGGAAGCGGTCGCACAGCTCTTCGTAGAAGGACACCGTGTCTTCGCTCGTCTTCTTGCCATCGACGCCGAAATCATAGTCGCCCCCTTCGTGGAGCTCGCTTGCGGCCACATCGAGGGCGAGCAGGATGTCGCTGCCCAGTTCGTAGCCAGCGCCCTTGACCGCCTTTTCGATGTATTCGAGTGCAGCCGCGTTGCTGGGAAGGTCCGGGGCAAAGCCGCCTTCGTCGCCCACCGCCGTGGCCAGCCCGTCCTTCTTGAGGGTCTTCTTGAGGTGGTGGTAGACCTCGACGCCCATGCGCAGGGATTCCCCGTAGCTGTCGGCGCCGATCGGTGCGACCATGAATTCCTGGATGGAGACATTGTTGGCCGCGTGGGCGCCACCGTTGAGGATGTTCATCAGCGGCACGGGCAGGGTGCGTCCATTCTGGCCCCCCAGGTACATCCAGAGGGGGAGCCCCAACTCTTCGGCCGCAGCGCGGGCGGTCGCCATACTGACGCCCAGGATCGCGTTGGCACCCAGGTTGCCCTTGTTGTCGCTGCCATCTGCTTCCAGCATGGCGTGGTCGATGCCGGTCTGGTCCATGACATCGAAGCCTTCGAGCAGTTCCGCCAGCGTCTGGTTGACGTTGGTCACGGCCTCCATGGTGCCCTTGCCCAGGTATCGGGATCCTCCGTCGCGCAATTCGACCGCTTCGTACTTGCCGGTGCTGGCGCCGCTCGGGACGATGGCGCGGCCCAGGGCCCCGGTATCGGTGATGACGTCCGTCTCGACGGTGGGGTTGCCCCGACTGTCAAGGACTTCGCGTGCGTGGACGGAAACAATCGTGCTCACGGGGCTTCGGGCTGGCCACAGGGGGCCGCCTCAAAAAAGGGATGGAAGTAGAATGGGGGAAGGGGAAGAGGAAACCGGCGGGGCTCAGTCGAAGGTGTGGCCGGTGGTGTTGACCTTGGTCACCAGGTTGCGACCGGACAGGACGATGCCCATGTTGGCGCGGATCTGATGGAAGATCAAGAACCCGAGCGGGGCGACCGCGACGAGCGGGAAGAACCCGAAGAGCCAATCCATGCCTTGCAGCGGGTTGGCCTCGTCATAGGTGGGCTTCCACTGGTAGATGAAGCCGAGCAGGAGTTGCACGGCCACCCAGGGCAGCATGATGGCGTTGGCCAGTTGCAGGCCGGCGCTGACGCGCGGGGCCCAGTTCCAATCGACGATGGAAGCAACCACATGGCCCACGGTGCCGACCAAGGCGACGAAGAACGCCACCCAGGCACCGGCGATGATGATCTTGAGCGTGAACGCAAGATGCTGCCACGCCTCGAACGGTGTGTCTTGGCTCTGCTCAGCCTCAGCGAGGATGCCGCCGAACTGGGCGTTGTCCGATTGGCCCCACGCCGAGTAGAAATCGATGCGGCCGTCACAGCCATCGCCGCCACCGGCACAACCGGGGATCTCGTCCCCATCCAGGGGCAGGATCGTCCAAGGCATGACCAAGGCCGCAAACAGCAGCAAGGCCGCAAAGAAGGGCGCGCGGAGCATCGTCGTGGCCTCGGTGCGCAGGCCCGAGCCGGTAGCGATCACGGTGGTCAGGACCTTGAAGAAGAAGAATCCCATGAAGACCGAACCCACGGCGACGATGACCGGACTCACGACCCAAAGGCGGGTGACGCCCATTTCGTTGCCGAAGATGACGCCGAGCAGCGTCGTGAAGCCTGCACCCAAGGGGAACAGGCTGCTGGTGAAGGCCATGAAGGCCCCCGTGGCGCCGACGGCGCCGGCCGTCCAACCGAGCAGGCGGGCGACGGTCACAGGCAAAGGCGCCAGCCCAAGCCCGACCAGGAGCGCACCTGCCACCAGAGCCATGATGATGCCTGCCAAGGTGACCCCGGGCATGGCAAGGCCGTAGTGGTCTCCGTCTTCGAGGTTTGTGGCCACGTCGCCGCGACTCATGGTCTCATCATCGAAACCAAAATCATCGTTCCACTCCAACACCGCAAAGGGCACGGCGAGGTGCATCACAAGCAATACGACGGAAAGGCCGCCAGCAATCAGGGCTGGCTTACCATAGTGACCGACCATGCGGGTTTGAAGATGCTCCTGCACAAATGCCTTGCTCTACTCTGGTTCCGCTGCCAGCATGGATCCGGACCTCTTGGCAAGCAGCGCCGCCAGGGGCCGTCTCCCGACCAGGTAGAAGAGTGGCAAGATCAGGGCCGGAAAGAATCCGGGCAAGAACGTGTGCCCAGGGTCCTTGAATGGATCCACCAGGATCCAGGCAAGCAAGTACAGCACCGCGACAGGCAACAGCAGGAGCGCCGCCGCCCCCTCCATGACCGGAACGGCCCGCAGCAGCCCAGGGACACCCACACTGGCGGCCGTCGCCAAGAGCCCATGCACGATGGCGGCCACGAACAGGGTCCAGCCTAGGGCCAACTGCAAGTGGATGGCCGCCTTGATGGTGCCCCATTCTTCTTCGCCCCCATAGCGTTCGAAGCCCGCCCGTTCCTCAGGGGTCGTGCCTTGGATGTCCTCGGCGCTGAAGAAGAACGCTTGGTCTTCATCGAAGGGAAGCGCGACACCGATCGCATCGCTTGCACCATCAGGCAGGAGGCCGATCGACCAAGGCACAAGGGCCACCAGGCCGATCCACGCCATACCGTAGAACGCATGGCGCTGGCGCCCGGCCAATTGGTCTCGCACCCCATCGGCCGCCATGACGACCTGCCGAGCCACGGCGAAGGCATCCCAGGCCATGACGACGGCCATGACCGCAATGAGGACCGGACTGATGGCAAAGAAATTGGTCCGGAAGTCGCCGCCGAACATCATGGTCAGCATGCTTGCGAAGCCGGAGCCGGCCGCGTACAAACTGGGCATCCACATCAGCCCGGCCCCGACCAAGGCGACGGCCGCACCGGCGGCCCCGGACCATCGAGCCTGTGCTACCGAAAGCGGCCGGAAGCCCTGCGCGACCAGGATCACCGCCCCGGCGATGGCCACCATGATGCCGCCAAAGACCAGGTCGGGGCTGGCATTGGTCGCCACTTCGACGCCTGGCAAGCGGTCATTGGCTTCGCCGCGGGACAAGACCTCGTTGTCGGGGGCCGCCGGGCCGTCGTAGGCGATGACACCGTACGGGACCACGAAATGGATGATCAGGGCCAACCCTGCTAGCACTGCGAGGCGCATCGCCGGCTTGCCGTAGTGCCCGTATTGGTTCATGTCAATCGTAGATGATGGGCTCAGGGAAATCGTCGGCGATGAGGCCATCCTCGCCTTGCAGAAGATCCCGCAGCACCCCGACGAGGGCACGGATCGCAGGGATCAAAGCGATCGCTGCCAGCAATGGAACGTAGAGTGGGGAAGCATCGATGCGCTCATTGTTGTTGGTCCACAGGATCGCACCCAGCGCGATGCCCAGCAAGGCGGCGCCGATGGCGAGGACGTTGAGGTACACGCCGGATTCGAACATGCGCCCCGTCACGGCTTCGTTGGCCGTGGAAAGGTATGCCCCGTAGATGCCTGCCAGGGCGCCCCCTGCGGCGATGGCCAACGCCACGATCAGCACCGTATGGAGCCACGCCATCTCCGCGTAGGATTCGAGGCCCGCTTCACCGATGGCATCCGCGGCATGCGCCGTATCCTGGTTGAGCCGCAGCATGTCGTACATGGAGAACACGAAGTCATCCTTGTCCGCGGTGGCCCCCTCTGCCGGCGGGAACCGGTCGTCAAGCTCCTCGACACTCCATGGTAG